>CAYZOE010000096.1:3705-13459 GCA_964479805.1 uncultured Pseudoalteromonas sp.
TTTGTGGACGATGGTCCTACAATGAAGCGTATTATGCCACGTGCTAAAGGACGCGCAGACCGCATCCTTAAGCGTACAAGCCACATCACTGTTGTGGTTTCGGATAGCTAGGAGATATAAGTAATGGGACAAAAAGTTCATCCTACTGGTATTCGCCTAGGTATCTCAAAGCCTTGGGTATCTACTTGGTACGCGAATACTAAAGATTTCTCTGAACAGCTTTTTGGCGATCACAAAGTACGTCAATACCTTACTAAGGAATTGAAGTCTGCTTCTGTGTCTAAAATCGTTATCGAGCGTCCAGCTAAATCAATCCGTGTAACAATTCACACAGCTCGCCCTGGTGTTGTTATCGGTAAAAAAGGTGAAGACGTTGAAAAGCTTCGCCAAGCTGTAACTAAGCTTGCTGGTGTACCTGCACAAATCAACATTGCAGAAGTACGTAAGCCAGAGCTAGATGCACAGTTAGTTGCTGACGGTATTTCTTCTCAGCTAGAGCGTCGTGTAATGTTCCGTCGTGCTATGAAGCGCGCAGTACAGAACGCAATGCGTCTAGGTGCTAAGGGTATCAAAGTTGAAGTTAGCGGTCGTCTAGGCGGTGCTGAAATCGCACGTTCTGAGTGGTATCGTGAAGGTCGTGTACCTCTACATACACTTCGTGCTGATATTGACTACGCAACTTCTGAAGCTTTAACCACTTACGGTATCATCGGTGTTAAAGTTTGGATCTTCAAAGGCGAAGTTATCGGTGGTCTTCCACTGAAACAAGAGCAAGAGAAGCCAGCTAAACGTGCTCCGAAGAAAGCCAAAAAAAGTGCTAAGTAAGAGGTAGCGATTAATGTTACAGCCAAAACGTACAAAATTCCGTAAGGTTCATAAAGGCCGCAACCGTGGTCTTGCGAACAACGGTAACAAAGTTAGCTTCGGTTCATTCGGCTTGAAAGCAACTGGTCGTGGTCGTATGACTGCTCGTCAAATCGAAGCAGCTCGTCGTGCTATGACTCGTCACATCAAGCGTCAAGGTAAAATCTGGATCCGTGTGTTCCCAGACAAGCCAATCACAAACAAGCCGCTTGAAGTTCGTATGGGTAAAGGTAAAGGTTCTGTTGAATACTGGGTTGCTGAAATTCAGCCTGGTAAAGTGCTTTACGAAATGGAAGGTGTTTCTGAAGAGCTTGCTCGTGAAGCATTTAACCTTGCTTCTCGTAAACTACCATTCAAGACAACTTTCGTAACTCGGACGGTAATGTAATGAAAGCTAGCGAATTAAAAGACAAAAGCGTAGAAGAGCTAAATGCTGAACTTCTAGAGCTACTTCGTGAGCAGTTTAACCTGCGCATGCAAGCAAGCACTGGTCAGCTAGCTCAAACTCACGAACTGAGAAAAGTACGTCGCAACATTGCGCGTGTTAAAACGGTTATTAACCAGAAGGCAGGTGCATAATGAGCGATAAGATCCGTACTCTTCAAGGTCGTGTAGTAAGCGATAAAATGGACAAATCAATTGTTGTTGCTATCGAGCGTCAGGTTAAGCACCCGATCTACGGTAAATTCATCAAGCGTACTACTAAGCTATCAGTACATGATGAGAGCAACACTGCTAAAGCAGGTGACGTAGTTACTATTCGTGAATGCGCGCCTATCTCTAAGAATAAATCTTGGACTTTGGTTGACGTTATTTCTAGTCCTAAGCAAGCTTAATTTAGTTTTAAACTAAGTTTATGATTGCTTAAAAGCCCCGGCATCAGCCGGGGCTTTTGTGTTTACAGAGGACTCAATAGTATTTTTCAGCTCTATAATTTTATTTAGCCTAAACCTTCAGCTTTAACAACAAACTTCTCTCATTCCATATTTGTATTCTGAAATGCATATTACGTGAAAATTTATCATCATAATTTTCTTCTTACAGTCACTTAATCTGGATATATTTTGTACTCAATCAAAAGCATTTTGACTCGATTTTAATTAAAATTAGAAAGCTAGACATAAGTGTTTTTGAGCATATTAGATGTTTAAAGAGGGAGATATTTATGAAATCACAAGCAATATTAATTTGTATCATTTGGACTCTGAGTTTTAATGCCTATGCATTAGAGATTGCTAAAGGGCAGTCAATCTATATGCAATTTAATGAGACACAAAAGAACCCAATTAGTAATGAGTTAAGAAAACCAATTCTAGATGCTAAGGTGATAAAAACCTTATTTGGTGATAACAAAAACAGGGTGCAGTTTTATAATAACGTTAATACTTCAGAAGGTATGGATAAGGTTTTCTTAAAGGCAACGACAAGCAAGGGGCTTGTGTTTACACCTGCTCAAGATATGCATTATACATTGGCGCAAGTTTGGCTTGCTGATAATGACGATTATGCGGCTTATTTAAATGCAACAGATACATTGCGAGAGCAGTTAGGTGCTAATGTCGTTTTTAAGTTAAAAGTCGATAAGGAAAAAGGGAATGAGCCAGATTTTATAATTTTGGTTCAGTGGTCCGTATTACAAAATATAGCTCACTATGCAAAAGATGAAACCTTCTTAAATAACCAACATCTATTTGCCAGTGGCACTACAGACTTTAATTGGTATCAAGTGACTTTTTATGACCAGTAGTAAATTGCTCTGCAATGTCTAGCTGGTGCTCATTTGGGCTATAAATGCATTTGATTCTGCAATCGAACGATTCATATCATTGATTAGATTTTGGATATCGACTTTCAATGAGTCAAACTCACCTCGGATCGCCGCGACAGCTTGGGCATTCAGGTTATGTTTTAAATACAGCACATTGTCTTTCAATGAATCTAAAACAGGCTGCATTTTAGTTTCACTTCGACGCATGGATTTAAGCAGCTTTGAAAACTGCCTTTGTGTTTGCTTTAACTTTTTCTCACTTTCACGTTTTAAATTCGCATTTGAGTACTGGCCAAGTTCATCCTGCCACTCATCAAATAATGCTTCGGCTACATCTTCTACTTTGTCGATGTTATTAGAGACATCGCTCGCGGCCGAAAGACTTGACTCAAAATCATCATTCAATTGTTCATAGGCGGTTTGCAGTTCACCACCATCAAAATTAACGAGTGTAGTTAATCTTTCTAGTGCTGATTGAAACTCTTGCTGCGAGTTTTGTTGTGACTCTTTTGTGGCTTCGACTCTATCAACTAAGATCTCACGCTTGTGGACACCAACTTTCTCCATTGCAGAGTAGTAAACGGTTTGGCATGCGCTAAGGCCTAAGCACAGCACCGCTGCTAGGGCTAAATGTTTCATAATCAACCTATTTTATTAACTATCTTGGTGTAAATTATGGGGTGGATTGCTATGATGTGCAAAACGTTTCCTGATTATTTTATTTCTATGCAACAGCACTACCAGCAATTACAGTCTAAGGCGAAAGAGTTTTTAGCTCGTCAGCCTAGTTGGTGGCAGCACTATTTTAAGCGCTGCTTAGAAGACCAAATCACGATTAACGCGGGCTACTTGGCTTATGTCACGCTTTTGTCTTTGGTGCCATTAATTGCGGTTGGTGTGGCAATATTTTCAGCCTTTCCTGGATTTGAAGACACCCGAGTTGCCATAGAAAACTTTATTTTTACTAATTTTGTCCCGACTTCAACAGATTCTATTAAGTCTCATATCAGCGCTTTTACGGGTAATGCGAACCAAATGACCGCAGTGGGTATCAGCTTCTTAGCCGCTGTGGCGTTATTGCTGATTAGAAATGTAGATACTGCCTTAAATCGCATTTGGAGAGTAAAAGAGAAGCGACCATTCATGATCTCTTTTGCGATTTATTGGATGGTATTAACACTGGGCCCAGTTCTACTTGGGGCAAGTATTGGTGTGACCTCTTATATTGTTTCTTTGGTCTCGTTTGCCGATCAGGGTATCCCAGGGTTTAGTGGCTTTTTATTAAAACTTTTACCTTACGTAATTTCCATGGCAGGCTTCATTATGCTCTATACTTTAGTTCCAAATAAGAGAGTTGCTTTTCAAGCTGCGATCCCTGGTGCTTTATTTGCGGCATTGCTGTTCGAGCTAACTAAAAAAGCATTTGCTATGTATATCAGTCACTTTCCTTCTTATGAAGTGATTTATGGTGCATTGGCAACTGTGCCGATCCTATTTGTTTGGGTCTATTTATCTTGGATTGTGGTGCTTCTAGGTGCTGAATTTACCGTGTGTTTAAGCGAAAGACTTGAGCAACAACAAGCGCCAGAACAACACGCAGAGGATAGTCGGCATTTAGCGCAGTGAGAAAAGTGATAACCTTGGAGGTCTTATGTCTCTTGGTTACGAGTTTAAAGCGGCGCGTCAAAGCTTTCACCTTGCGGTAGGGCAGGGAGCACAAATTCATGTAGAAGAATATGGATGTGAGCAAGGTGTGCCTGTGGTCGTTTGCCATGGTGGTCCTGGAGCGGGTCTTGTGCCTGCTATGAGCTGTCTGTTTAATCTACGTAAATACCGCATTATTTTATTTAGTCAGCGGGGCTGCGGCCTCTCTTCCCCTGATTCATTAGCGCACAATAGTCCAGCCCATTTGGTGGCTGACATACATTTGCTGCTAAATCATCTTGGTATTGAAAAAAGTGTGATTGCTGGAGGGTCCTGGGGGGCAACATTGGCGTTACTTTTTTATCAATCTCATCCTGAAAGGGTGTCAGGGTTAATACTCTGGGCAAGCTTCTTGGCTGAAAAAACGGATCTTGCTTGGTTGTATGGGCCACATGGTGCCGGAGCGCAATTTTATCCTGAGTTGTATTCAGATTTTAGCTACGGCCTCAAGAATGAAACTGAAATCATACAACATTATTATCAGTCTTTGACAGGTACTGATGAGCTTGAGCAACACAAAGCAGCGCAATTATGGATGGTCTGGGAGTCAAAGTTAGCTTTAGGCGCGAGAGCCAGGATTGCCAACATTGAACAGGCACACTGTGCTGTTCAGCAAGCAAAAATCATGTGTCATTTTTTCCAAGAAGACAACTTTTCTCAGCTCTATGATATCGCTCAATTCAAAGAGTCGCTCTGTCATTTGCCATGCTGGTTTATTCATAGTCGAGATGACTTATTGTGTCGCTATGCGCCCGTGCAACGCTTTGCTCATAAACATAAAGCACAATTTTATGTCTTAGAGAATGCTGGGCATGCGCAGCGGGAAGGTGATTATATGGATGCCATAATTCGTGCATCAGACTTAATGCTGTGTCGCTTACATTAATGCCTATATTATACTAGAGCCTTAAAATTCAAATCTGTGAATTGTAAGGACTTCCGTTTTAGAAAACGGCTAAATTCGGTATATTCAGCACAGTAGAAATAAAGTTTTGAGGTTCATATGCAGGGATTAATTCAAAGGGTTAGCTATGCTAGGGTGGAAGTATTGGGTGAGTGCGTTGGTGCGATAGACAAAGGTATTCTATTGTTGTTGGGCGTTGAAAAGCTTGATGATGAGTCTACAGCAGATAAATTACTTCATAAGGTGAGTAATTACCGAATATTCACTGATGACGCTGGTAAAATGAACCTTAGCCTCAAAGACATTGAGGGTGACCTTTTAGTGGTATCTCAGTTTACCTTGGCCGCTGATACTAAAAAAGGAATGCGTCCAAGCTTTTCGAGCGCGGGTACACCAGTACAAGCCGAAGCGTTATACGACTATTTTGTGGCACAGGCAAAAGCGGCAGGTATTAAAGTCCAAACAGGACAATTTGCCGCTAATATGCAAGTGAGTTTGTGTAACGACGGGCCAGTCACCTTTAACCTGTCAGTTTAGCGACTGACCGCGATGATATGATTTAAATAGTCAGGTATAGCAACTTCATTGGGCTTCTTGCCAAAATTGGTGATCAATCGATGTTGAAGTTGCTCTAACTGTGAAGGGTGACTTGAGAGAAAATTAATGAACAGCCATCCCCCTTTATTTAAGCGATTGCGAATATTTTGATAAAACTTGTGGTTGAACAAAAAATTCGGCGCATCTTCCTGACTAAACAAATCTAAAATTATCCAATCATATAATGTATTTTTTTGTACCACTCTTTCGGCGTCATCACAAACCAAAGCACTGAGTGCATCACCGTCGAAATACTTCTTATAACAGCGGATAACTTCAGGGTCTTTTTCTATGGAGGTGACATGCACTGTTGGGTATTGAGATTCTAAATAGTTACGGATTGCACCAGCACCCAATCCTAACTCTAATACTGTTTTAGGTGCCGCTAATGGCTGCCAAAACTCAGCAAGTTGCTGTAAATGTGGAAGCAAAAGGCGTGAGGCATCATCTCTATCAATCACAGATTGTAAAGTGTCGTTGATTAAGAGCCATCGATACTGTTTTTCTTGGCGCACTTGAATGCTGATTTGGCCATGTTTCTGCCAGTATATTAAATGTCCAAAGTCGTGGCAGTGAAAAACAAAGTCGGTGCTTAAAGTATTTGAGTCTGTGAAAAATTTTTCCATGATTACATCATCATAGCTGAGCTTTTCTGTAATGCCAGTGTGTCCATCAAGTTTTACATTGATTGTTGTAGATGCAGCGCGAAACTATGTTTTATTTTGCACTTTTCTAGTATGGTGATCTTATAAAAACGACACCAAGTTGCCGTTGCTTTGTAAGTGAATCAACGGCCAGAGATGCATTTCAACAGGAGTAACTATGTTTCAGGTAAGTGCGCCACAAAGTAGCGAAGACTGGCAAGCCTATTATCAATTACGTTGGCAAGTTTTACGCGCCCCGTGGGATCAGCCTCGCGGCTCAGAGCAAGATGATTTAGAGCAAGAAGCGGAGCATCGCTATATTAAGAATAATGACGGTGACGTATTGGCCGTTGCACGTTTGCACTTTAATACACAGCAGCAAGCACAAGTACGTTATATGGCGGTTGATGAAAAGCACCGTGGTCAACATTTAGGTAGCCGTTTACTTCATGAGCTCGAAAAGATAGCTTGGCAGCAAAATGCTGATGAACTGGTATTATTTGCCCGTGAGCGAGCGCTGTCTTTTTATGAAAAGCATGGTTATACCGTATTAGAAAAAGCGCACCTTGCATACGACGACGTACAGCATTGGAAAATGGTCAAGCAAAAACCTTGTGAGCCAGGTTGGTTCCGTCACCCTGATTGGACGCAGGTACTGCAGAACACATGGCGTGAGTCTATCCCTATAAGTGATGCGATGGGCATTAAAGTTGAAAGTTACACTGACTGGCAGTTTTCTACTAAAGCTGATCTAAAAGCCAACTTAAACTTGCATAATTCTATGTTTGCTGGCTCGGTTTACAGTATGGCGACATTGACTGGCTGGGGCGCAACTTACTTAGCACTAAAAGAGCTGAATCTTGAAGGGAATATTGTACTCGCGGATGCAGAGATTAAATATCTTAAACCACTCACTACAGCGCCAAGTGCTAAAGTCAATATCGCTGATTGCTCAGGAAAATTGCTGGATTTAGAAACTGAGGGAAAAGCAAAATATTATGTACCTGTGAATGTGTATGATGGTGATAAGCTAGTTGCTAAGTTTGAAGGCTGTTTTGTAGTTTTACGTTAGATTTTAACTAAATAGCAAAAGCCAAGCTCAAAAGCTTGGCTTTTTTATTTAAGAGGAAGAAACTACAAAATGTCAGTGAGTAGTATACCCATACCAAAGCGCTGTATATCTGCATTGTAGTCAATCATGCTTTCACCATAGCCATTAAAATATTGTGCATAGCCTCGTAACCTGCCCCACAGAGGGAATGACCAATCGAGTTGAATTGCGCCCCGATTATCACTATTGAGGTTGTTGCGGGCTAAAAAACTAAACTCATGATTACCATGGCGATATACGCCACTAAATTCAAAGTATCCCATATACTTATGGATATCAGGATTATCATCACCTTTAGCTAACATAGGATCAGTTTTCTTATCTTCTGGTAGGCGATACCATGGTTTAAAGCTAAATACGAAACCTTGGTTCTCCCAGATAAAATTAGCGTAAAGTCGATTCCAAGAACGAGAGAAAGGCTGCGAGCGGCCATTAGATTGGTGAGACAGACCTAAAATTATGGCCATTTCGTCTCCCCAAAGTACATTTTCATCGTCTAAAAAGTTAATCCAGAATATTTCGGGTTCATAATCTGTTTCTCTGAAAGGAGAAGAGATTTCTTTGTTATAAAACTGCCAATATGATTGTAAAGTAAAAGCTGTGTAGATTGCTTGGTCTGGATCGGCAAAACCTGTATAGACTGGTACTTTTAATGAAAGCTGATACTTAACTTCAAAGTTATCTAGCTCCTCAGTCTGAGTTGGTGCGCCTTTTATTTGAAAAGGTGTGTTGTTTGGCTCCGTAATATATGACACAGGTAGCATATAATTTCTTCGATGTGGCGTGAGCACATTACGGTTATTTTGTGTAATTTTCTCTCTTAAGATACGCTCATCTAATGCACTTATATGGTGATCTTTTTTAATGTTTTCACACTGCTGTTTGATATCCGCTACTTTACTATTGTCATCACTGATAACAAGTGCGTTCAAAATGCATTGCTGTACCAAATCTAATTCGTTATCAGTGGTCGATGTATTTGCAAAAGATTGCAAAGAACAGCAGGCTACTAGGGCTATTGAAATTAAAGAATATAATTGCATAGAGTTTACGGTATTTGTCCTTGCCATAGGTCAGTATACATCGGGTAATTGGGGTTGGGGTAGATCAATTACATACTTTTTATTTAAAAGGCCGGCGGCAAAAGCCGCCATACCTTAGCAAGCGACACTTAATAAAAGGTGCTTACTCTCACGCAATAAAATGAAGCCTTACAGCTCGAAGTAGTTTGTGAAGAACTTATATAGTTCTGTACCTTGATTCACACTGGCAGAAGCAAAGTGCAAAATCGTGATCGCATCTGTGTCTAAAGTGATTTTATGCAGTGGTTTTTCTGATAAGTATTGTTCCATGCGTAAAATTTTCGCAATAGTGTCACCGGCTTTAATGTGACTGCCCAATGCGGCGTTATACTCGACCATGCCACCCATAGGGGCATAAAACGTAAAGTAGTCATCAAGTAAACAGCCATATCGAGTAATAGGCTTAGGTGCAAATTCAGCGTCGATAAACGCTTGCTTATGGTTTAGATAACTCAAGATACTTGCGGCATCGAGTTTCGCTTCAGTTAAATCAATTTTCTCTTGCGAGCCAAGTTCAACGGTGAAAGCTTCAACCCAAACTGGAATGTTGCGGCCCTGCGCTTTGTAGGCTTCACTTAACTGCCACCAAGGACAGAAGGTCGCTTCATCCATCGCGCCATCAAATTCATTGGGGATCAACAGCACGTGTTCAATGTCAAAGTAGCTCGCACTGGCCTTTGCATATTCAGGACAGTATAAATGTTTTGCTGAGATCGGACCGGTATGAAGATCTAATACAATGTCAGCTTCATGCGCTAAGTGCTGCAAGGTCACCGCGATCCGTTTGCCGGTATTGACGCGATAAGCGGGTTGATCAAGAAACGCTTGGGTCTTTTCAATAAGCAGTTCGCGGAATTTGCTTTTTATCTCGTCTTCTGGCACATCTAAATGCTCGCTCACAAAAGCCTCGATCAAGGCGCTGTGATCGTGATACATGCGGTTCCAGTTGGTGCCGGTGATCGGATCAAAACGACCTAATGTAAATTCCCCTGACTTTTGATTACAACCGATCGGATTCGCGTAAGGCACTAAAGTGATATCTGAAGCCAGTGTTTGTTCTTTTAATTGTTCAAGTAATTG
>CAYZOE010000096.1:13559-17640 GCA_964479805.1 uncultured Pseudoalteromonas sp.
CCTTGCTCAATCACATATTCAGCAGGCAATTCATGACATAAAAAGAACGGCATACTTTCGGTATACCCATAAGCGCCACATTGACTGAACACCACCCAGTCGTGCTCGTTCATATCTTCTGGTAGTGAGTGCTTACCTAAACTGTCAAGCGCTGTACATAGAGGGCCGTGAACTAGATAATTTTGTGATGCTGCACTAGATTGGCGCAACAATTCACCCGGAAAAGCTTGGTTTGTCACAGCAGGGCGTAATACGTGATTAATACCACCTGCGACAATCAGTTGGAGCTCGCCATAATTCAGCTTTTGCTCAACCACAGGGTTGACGTAGTGGCCGATTTCACCCACCGCATAACGGCCTAGCTCCATCCACAGCTCTTCAACTCCTGCTGCGGCTTTAATGGTTGCCAGTGCATCGACTAATTTAGACCAAGCGAGGCGATCAGCATCGGTTGTGTAAGGAATACCTAAACCGCCGCCTAAATCTAAAATTTGGCATGTAAAGCCAAGTTGCTCAGCTAAATTGGTCAGTGGCGTGATCATTTTCGACCATAGCTCAGCGAGTTTTTCAGTGCTGAGCATATTGCCCCATTGGAAAATATGCAGGCCAACAAAGTTAAGCGCAGGGTAGTCTTGAATAGTCAGCTGTTGCCACTCTTCAAGCCCTAAACCAAATGGCGTTAAGCTGTCACCGCCTAGTGGATTCTTTTCGCCATCGGGCCAGCGCAATTGCACACGCAGTAGAATGCGCAACTGCATTTGATGTTCTGTCGCAGCTTGGTTTAGCCAAGCCACTTGATTTAAGCTTTCTGCTACAAAGGTTCGTACACCTTGTGACAAAAAGTGTTGGATCTGCTTTTTCGATTTAGCAGGTCCGGTGTTGAGCACACGGTTTGCAGTCACGCCTTGACGCAATACTTGGTCAAGTTCGCCACTGCTTGCTACGTCAAAGTCAAAGCCCGCCTTATCTAAGGTTTGGATCACCTTAGAAAGTGGGTTGGCTTTAACGGCATACCATAACTTCACTACTGATTGATCTGTCAGTGGTTTTAAATGCGCGTATAACGCATCTAGATCATAGACAAAAAATGGTGTGTCATGCTGTTCACTAATGCTAGTGATATGCTGGCGTAGCGGTGTGCTCAAAAAGCTCATTAACGTAATACCTCTTCAAGGATTAAAGACGCATCGCTTTGCTCATCGCGGTATTTAACAATTAAAGCACAAGACATACTTAAACCTTGCTCGCGGCCCCACGCACTTGAAGACGGACGAGAACCCGGAATAACAATCGCATTCTCAGGAATTGGCTCACCTTTTTCTAATACGCGCTCGTTTACACAGTCATAAACAGGAATGGTTGCAGATAATCGGACACCTGGTGCAAGCACAGCCCCTTTCTTAACAACCACCCCTTCAACGATCACACAACCTGCGCCGATGAAAGCGTCGTCTTCGATCACAACTGGGCTTGCGCCAACAGGCTCTAATACACCGCCTAGTTGCACTGCTGCACTGAGGTGAACATTTTTACCTACTTGTGCACATGAGCCAACTAGCGCATGGCTGTCTACCATAGTACCTTCATCGATGAATGCACCGATATTTACATACGCTGGTGGCATAATGATTGTGCCAGAAGCCACATAGGCGCCGCGACGTACACTTGAGCCACCTGGCACCATACGTACGTTTTGTTCTGCATTGAAACCTTGTGGTGCTAGGTTGTCTTTATCAACAAAACCACCTGGGAATTCAATGTTCGTACCGTTTCTAAATGCTTCTAAAATGCCTTGCTTTACTTCTACGTTTGCGTGCCAGTTGCCTTGCTCGTCCTGAGTTGCCGCACGTACGCTACCGTTTTCTAAATTGTTTAATAGTTCTAACCAGCTCATGTTTTACTGCCTTAATTCCAAGATAAAATTGTGTCGTTTGCACGCTCAATCGCTGCATTACATTGCAGTTCTAGGTGCGTAAGAGGAGGACGAAGATTCGGTGTTGCCAGGGTTCCTTGTTGGTGCATGAGCACTTTGACAGGAATTGGGTTGGCGACACTAAACAAGCTATTTACAGATTGCGTCCAGGTTGTGAATAAGTTCGGATAAGTACCTGCTAAAGAGCGACGCACAAACTCAGCGGTTTGCTCTGGCCACGCATTGGCTGCAACAGAGACAAGGCCTTTTGCGCCCGCTTGAGCAAAGTAGGGGATCAAGCCATCGTCGCCACTATAAATGGCCAACTCAGGCGCTGCTTCACGGAATTGCTCAAATTTACTGATGTCGCCGCTGGCTTCTTTTAACGCCCATAAGTTGTCGTGGTGTGCAAGATTCTTTAGTACTTGTGGTGACACTTCGACGGCACTGCGACCTGGTACGTTGTAAAGCATACAAGGTAAGTCAGTGGCGTTAAGTAATGCATCAAACCACTGAGTCTGACCAATTACACCCGGTTTGGCATAAAGCGGTGAGCCAAGTAGGTAAGCGTGAATAGGGTGTTGATTGCAAAACTCAACCCAAGCTAATTGTTCTTGTAAGTTGATACCACCTACCGCGACCATAAGTGGGACGTTAGGTGCCAAGTTACAAACAAATTCAACAATCGCTTGTTGTTCAGACAGGGTAAGTGCTAAGCCTTCACCTGTGCTACCAAGCAACAAAATACCATTGCCTGCTTGTTCTTGCTGATGGACGAGTGTTGTAAGTGTGTCAAAGTCAACTTGGTCTTGCGCGTCAAAAGGCGTCACCAAAGCTGTCCATAAAGGATAGTTGGATAAATCGTATTGTGATTTCATCTCTACCGAACTTATAGCATGTTCGGAGTAAGGAGGGTGTCCATACTTCGAACAATTAAAATTCGAAGAGCAATGGACTTAAAAAAGATAAGGCAAACTGGCCTTATTTATTCTAAGACCAGAAGCTCTCCACCAAAATTCTTGCGTCTTGCGCAATTGGTGACAGTCGCTGGGATTCAGCCCAGTCGCCCGAAGTAAACGTTTAGCAAATACGTTTGCTTCTCGGCGTTAATTCCCCTCACTACGGCATCAACGGAGTTTGCTCTCCTCAACCGCGCTACCTGAATAACGCACCTCTTCCAGCCCTGGCAGCCGAGACAATACTCCACTGCGCTCAAATAGGGTGAGGCGTCATTGAAACATTTTAGCCGTCTAGGTGTCAAGCAAAGAGGATTAAAAAATCATCTGTTTAAAACCAGAGGTTATAAACATGGGTATGAAGAGATCAAAAAGCCCGGTGCAAGACCGGGCAAAGGGAGTTTGTTAATTTAAGAGCCGTGGCTTAGTGGCGCACTTTGATATTGCCTACACCCACTTCAACTTCTAAGTTATATTGCCCAGAGCCGAAGTACTCTGTTTGTGAGCTGACCATTTTCTTATGAGACTGAGCTTTGCCCGCAAAACCAGATAGACTCGTTTTACCTACACCGGATTCAAGGTTAACTTGTTTGAAGTCATCAGTGGCTGTGTCGATACGTACTTTGCCCACACCTACTTCAACATCCGCTGTATTTTCAAGTGCTTGTATTTCAATTTTACCGACACCGACTTCAACATCTAGACGCATACTTTTAGGCACTTTGACCTCCCAAGTTTGCTCTAAATTATCATCATCAATAGAAAGTGATAACTCTTGACGCTGACGCGAAGATTTTAGCTGTACTGCGCTTAAATCGACTTTATCAGTAAACCAACCATCATTGTCTTTTGGCTCTAAACGAATTGTGACATGAATTTGATCACCATCGTAGCTAGTCATTTCTAGGCTGCCGACTGGAAAATCAATTTCTAATTCTGTGCTGTTTTCAAGATTAAATGATTGCTCAATGGTTCTAGAATCTTCGGCCCAAACTGGCGCAGAAATAACAGCAGTGGTTAAAGCAGCTAATAATAATTTTTTCATCGTCGTCACCCTGATTGATGTTGTTTAATAAGTTAGACGACAGGTGGGTTGAAAAAGGTTTAAAAGAATTTAAAAAATTTTAAGGCAACAGCGAGAAAATATACTATTGCCTCAAAGGAAAGGTTCTAAAATTATGATTTATAAGCGAGTAATATTAAATCCTTGTGC
>CAYZOE010000097.1:0-16291 GCA_964479805.1 uncultured Pseudoalteromonas sp.
CTGATCGACAAAGAAGCAGCCGATAATATTAAGTCGCTGTAATTTGTATGAGCTAACTCATTTATAGCTCAAGTAAATCATTAAAGGCCTCTATCGTAGAGGCCTTTTGTTTTTCAAAATATAAATTTGGTGAATGCTTAAGGTTTAATAAATAAACCTTGAGCATAGTTGGTTTGTGTTAATCTCCCCGCGTAGATAAAAGGTATAAAATAAGGAACGCGTATGTATCAACATCAATGGCACACAGGCGAGGCAATTAATTTACCGACGGGTAAAATTGTCTGTATTGGTCGCAACTATGCGGCGCATGCCCAAGAGTTGAATAATCCGATTCCGAGTCGCCCTATTTTATTTATTAAACCCAGTACCTGTTTGCAACCTTTCAAAGAGATTACGCTTGCTAAACGCTTAGGTGAGCACCATTACGAAGCCGAATTGGCCTTGTTAATTGGCGAAAAGATTTCATACGGCGATGAAGATGTGCTAACAAAAATTGCCGGAGTAGGGCTTGCCCTCGACTTAACCTTACGTGACGTGCAGAGCGAGCTTAAAAGCAAAGGTCATCCTTGGGAGCGCGCCAAAGCTTATGATGGCAGTTGTCCTGTTACACCATTTTACCGGTTGAAATCATCGGATGAGCTTGCGAGCAGTGAGTACAAATACTGGCAAAACGGTGAGCTAAAACAGCATGGCAAAACTGAACTTATGCTATTTAACATCGAACGTTTACTCACAGAGATCAGCGAAAGCTTTACTCTGATGCCGGGCGACATTGTGTTAACAGGGACACCAGAAGGAGTAGGGGTGTTAAATCATGATGATGAGCTGCAATTGCAGTATCAGCTTTATACGCCAATGTACGCGAAAGTCAGCATTAAATAGCTTGAACTTTAACGACTATTTTGTGAGAGAGATTACTCCCTCTCACAGTGTTACTTTGTTTTTTGATAGCGCAAAATTGTGCTATTACCAAGCGAGATTAAATGCTTGGTGGTGTATTAATCATGCTTAACTTACTTGCATCTTTTGTTTCAATAAAAAGCGCTTTGTAAGTGGTTGTGCCTGCGTCATCTGTGGTTTTATTTTCGAAGCTATAATTGACGTCAAATTCATAAAAAGTGTTCAGTGCACCATTAGAGCCTTCATTTGAAAATTTAATATCTACAAGACATACCCGGCCTGCACATTCAAATTTCTCTTCGATAATATTTAGATCGCTTAACTTGTTTTGAATATAGTCGGCAATCTTATTTTTTCTTTGTTGTGCTAACTCGGAATATTCAACCAACTTCATATCGGCAATAACCTCATCAGTCGGTGTCTTGAATACTTCTTCAAGACTCGATTGATATAAACTTTCATTTTCACGGTCTATCGACAGAAACTGTTGGTTAAAGAGCTCAACCGATTTGACTTTTGTTTCGTGCTCAAGGTGTCCTTGTGAATCTATTGCTGAATTTTGGCCAGTAGCGACTTGATATGTCTCATTCGTTGCATTTTTTATAGCATCTGAAGGCGTGTGTAGTTTTGAGGTAGTTGAGCTAAAACGTTGGTTTTCTTGAGTGGTTGTTTGCTTTTCATTCTCGTAAGCACTGTCATTGCTTGAATTGAAAAACACCGCCAACACCACCGATGTTATGGCGACGCTAGCAGTTGTAATAAGTATTTTTTTATTCATGAAATATCCTTTTTGTGGTGCTTTTAATAAAAGCAGCTATTACTACATATTCTTAACTCTCCATAACATTCAATTGGCACTGTAGTTGCCCACTAGAGCAGCTCATTGTAACTTTTCCATCTTTTACTGTAACAGTCATTTTACCTGATGGGCATGTACATGAATAAGCAGAAGAGTTTGCAGTAAAGCTTAAAGTGATAATGAAACAGTAGAGAGTAGAAAGCGTTTAAGGGTCATTTTAAAGATTCCTTTTAAAATTAATTGTTGGTGTATGTTACTTTTTTGTGGGGGGGGTGTAAATATGTTGGTGCTTTTTTTGGGTGTGACTTGATTAACAAAACTGAAGAGACAGTTTCCTGTCTCTTATTAATTGAATCTATAAAGAAAAATCCATCGCATAGCTGACGTATGCTTTCATATCGTCATCGGCGTCTAAATCAGTTTTGATCACGCCAAAAGTAAAGCCATCTTTGCTTAGGCTAAAACCATAATCCATATAGGTATCTTCTGAATACCACTCGTTCACAGTATCACCGCTTGAGCGACCTAAATGTAAGCCAAGTTCAGTGTCATTGAATACGCTAAATGCGGCGTTCAGCTCAATATACAGCATGTCTTCTTCTGCAGTTGAACCGCTTTGAGCATTACTTAAATAGCTGATTTTTGCACTTAATACGTTATAGCTGACTTCGCCATAAAGTTCGCCAAAGTCGATGCTACCCTCGGCATCTGGGTAAGCGTAATAGACATAACCCACATCGTAGCCAATATCACCTGCCGAGCCACTGAAACCCGCGTAAAAATCCATTTCATAACTTTCTTTACCACCAAAGTCGATGTTTGATACCCAAGTACCAGCGTAAAAACCAGAGTCGTTACCATAATCAATACCACCCGATACGGCTGCACCATCAGCGGTTTGTGTTATACCACGCCAGAAGTAATTTGAGCTTGCGGCAATATTTGCGGTGACTTCAGCATAACTTGCGCTGGAAGTTGCGAGTAATAGTGAGCCAAGTAAGAGAGAGGTTGTCTTTTTCATCTTCATTCCTATGTGCGCTAAATTTTCCTAATCTTAAAAGCAATGCGTGCACCACTTTTCGTATGTCTATATTAATATAGTTTACTTTCTGATTATTAATGTTTTTTTATAAATGATAGTTTTAAGTTAGAAAATTTATGTGCGAGGTTGGTGCAAAAAGAATAAAGATTTGCACGATATTTGCGCATATCGTGCAATGGGGAATATTTATTTCTTCATATTTAATCCTGTATATCTTCAGGTTAGCCAAAGATTGTGCGCATTAAGCCGATGGTTTCGTCAACACTGCGGCCCTTTTCAACTTCAGCGATGATTGAGTCACGCTTATCGCGAATATGATCAGGAATGCTCTCATCAGCAAGTGCACGGTCAACCAATACCTCCGCAGACTCTTTACCGCGACGAACGGTTTTAGTGCTACCGCTGCGGCTACTACGTACAGGCTTATTTAATAGCTTAATATAGTTAGAGTTATCAGGCGTATCTTTGTCAGCATAATAGAAGAAGCAAGGTAATAGTGCTTTAATGCTGGCCAGCTGCTCTTCTAATTCACCGTTTTCAGTTGTCATTGCAAACCAAGGCATAGTGCGAATGCTGAAAACAACATCTGACCAATAGCGTTCGAAATCACGATTATTTAAACGGCTAATACCCAATGCTTGGCAAAGCGCATCTAATCGGTTGTTGCTGATAGGTGTGAATACATCAGGACGACGCATTGCTAATAGGCGCGAAGCCGGAGCAAGGGTTGGTTTTTCATCTGTGCCCGCAAATGCACTCAAGTAACCAATCATGAAAGCTTGGTAGTCTTGCTCGCTTACGTCACCTTCAGCAGGAATGTTCGCAAGAGCGTCATCAAATGCGCCAGGTAAGTCTGCTAATAGCTGGTGGAATCCCTTTGCACTCTTCGTTGAAGCAAACCACTCAACATCGAAGTTGTAAACGCTGGTATCTAAGCTTGCAGCATGCTTACCAGTAAACGCCAAACGGTCTTCTGCGATCATCTCTTTTAATGGCGTACTGCGCATCGGTGCTAAGTAGCTGGTTAGCTTTAACTGTTCTTCGAGAGCCAAGACGTCTTTATGTTGCTCGATAAAGCCACAGATCACAGGCCAAGGCGCAATTCGTAGCGTTTTAAGCTGTAAAAAGCTGATGGCAGAAATTAACAAGTCTTGTAGTTTTTTAACCGTCGGAAGCTGGTGGTCGTCGAGTAAATCGAAGTTGATCCGGTTTTTTGCCACATCTAATAACTCATAGCACCAACCCAAGAAGTCTTCTGGATGGTTTTCTACTTTGACTGCCATCAGATTTAAACTTATCTCGGTAGATTGCTTAAGAATGTTTTGGTAAATCTGACTTTCTTGTTCACCCAATGCCATTTTTGACGGGGAAATGAGCAGCTTTTTCATAGGGGTTGGTGTCTCCACGGGTTAAGTTATTACGGGTTAATTAGCTAACCAAATAAGTGTAGCAGTACTAGCGCTATACAAATGAGGGCGTGGATCATACCTAAGTGAGACGTGGATGCAATCGGTGAAACGCTAATTTATTGCAACAGGCAAGAAAACTCAGCATCTGCATGGGCTTGTATGCTGAGTTTCTTAGAGCAGATTAAAAGGCCAATACCAGTGCTGCGCCAAGTATTGAGCCTATCGCTGGTAACACAATAGCAAGGTGTGTTTCTATTTCATATTGTGTGTGCTTGGGCAAGGTAGCCCAGCATGCGGTCAATTTTGTTATCATATTAAGTGTCCCTTTTTAATGTTAATCACTTGTCTCTAATTCAAAGAGTGACTCAAGAGGCTGCTCAAAATGGCGAGCAATCTTTAATGCAATCACTACCGAGGGGGTAAAGCGGCCAGTTTCTATGGTGCTAATGGTCTTGCGAGAAACACTAATTAAATCGGCTAACTCTTGTTGAGATAAATTGTTGATCTTTCTTAATTCAGCAACCTTAACTTGCATAGTGGTTAGTCTCTATTGTGCCAAATTATCGAAGCGCCATAACTTAAGCTGGTAGTGGCTAAGTACACGAGTGATACAGTTTCATGAGTAAATGGAATAGTTATGACACTTCCAATCATCCAAACTGCAACAATGACAAAGACCGTGCAATAAAGGGCATGGCGGCAAGCGGTATTGTTTACTTGTTTTATAAATTCGTCTTGATAGCCGTCAGTATATTTTTTTGAATTAAAGAACGCTTTAATTTTGTAGAAAACAGCTATGCCAAGAAATAGCATCACAAAGCCTGTATTGAAGAATTGTTGATTTGCACTATCGCTGAATACATCATTGATCACCATGAATATTAACACCGTGCCAAGTACCAACCAAAACCAACCACTTAATGTAATGTGCTTCTCTTCATTTTTAACTTCTAGGTTTGTCATTCCATGTTTTCCTTCGTAATGTAACCTATGGGTGTCAATGTAACCTGTAGGTATCATAAGATCAATGATTTTTTGTAACCTCTAGGTATCATGTCAATTTCATTGGCTTTGTGTGCAGATTTTTTTCGTTTGAGCCGTTATGATTGTTAGCATCAATTGCAAATGTAAGGAAAAGCAATGAATCGCTTTGTAAAAGTTATCGGTGGTGTGGTTGTTGTGGCCGTTGGTGCTGTGGTTGCGGCGCCATTTTTGATCCCAACCGACACCATTATTAAGCAGGTTTCAGAACAAGTCGAAAATACCACTGGTCGTAAACTCACCATTGCCGGCGAAAGCCAGCTAACGGTGTTTCCAAGCCTAAGCATTGAACTGAACGACGTTGCTTTTGCCAATATTGCCTCGGGTAGTGCTGAAAATATGGTAAGTATGGAACAGCTTGCCGTGCATATTCCTTGGTTATCGTTATTAAGTGGTGAAGCCAAGTTAGAGCGTTTTGTGATCCGCAATCCCAACATCTTGCTAGAAACAGACAAACAAGGCAAAGCGAACTGGCAAATCATGCCAACAACTGCCGCTGCGCCAACTGCTCAAACGAATGAAGCTGCCGCAGGCCCCGTAAAACTATCCCAAGGGTTTGATATTAGTTTAGGCGAGGTGGCGATTTATGGCGGTCAACTGACTTATCTTGATGGTGTGACTGGCGTAAAACAGCAGGTTAGCGACTTTGAATTAATCGTAGCGCTGCCTTCTTTATTCAAGCCGCTCGATGTGAAAGGGGGGTTAACCTACCAACAACAGCGTTTTGAGTTAAACACCCAAGTCGACACACCAGCAAAAGCCATTGAAGGGCAAACCTTTAATGTGACACAAACTTTGGCGTCAGCGTTATTAGATCTTGAATTTAATGGGGCCATTGCTCAGCAAGGCAAAGACATTAAAGGTAGCTTGAAACTGGCAGGCGACTCAGTAAAAGCCATTACCCAGTGGCAGGGCATCGACCTAAAAGCCAAAGATAACGCCTTTAACCAGTTTAGTGTCAGTGGTGAGATGCACCTAGCTGGAGAGACTTTTAAGCTGAGTTCATTCGAAGCCAAACTAGATGCGCTGGCAATTAAAGGGCAAAGCAAAATTGATTTAGGTACGCGTTTAAATGTCATGGCCGACATTGATCTTGGCATGTTAGACCTCAACCCATACCTACCTGAAAGCCCTGAAAAGTCAGCCGAATCTGCAAAGCCTGCAGAGCCAGGCGAGCCACAGCCAATTGTATGGGACGACACTCCGATTGATTTATCGGGTCTTAATGCTTTAGACGCCGACATTAAAGTGCGCTCAACGGGCCTAATTGCCAAAGAGATCAAACTAGGTGAAAACCAATTCTCAGTCAATCTAAAAGACGGAAAAGCACGTTTAGGCCTAGATAAATTCAACGCTTACGAAGGTAAGGGGCAAGGTAAAGTGGTGGTGAATGCCAAGCGTGTGCCTTATCAGATCAATACCGATTTCAGTTTAACCGACATCAATGCCGAACCATTACTGACTGACGCGGTCGGCTTTGACAAGGTACTAGGTAAAGGCGGCATCAGCTGGGCGCTGAAAACACAAGGTCAAAGTCAGAAACAGTTTGTATCGGCCTTAGCAGGTAACTTGGCTTTTAGCTTTGTAGATGGTGGCATAAAAGGGGCCAATATCGCAGAGATGATGCGTAAAGGCAGCGAAATGCTCAAGGGTGACTTCTCATCATTAAAAGAAGGCTTAAACGCCGACTTCGATCCAAATCAGAAAACCGACTTCTCGGCACTGACTGGAACCTTCACCTTTAAACATGGTGTTGGCACCAATACCGACCTTAACCTTGCCAGCCCACTGTTACGTATTACGGGCAGCGGTGAAGTCGATTTACCTAAAACCTATGTGAATTACCGCCTAGTGACTGGTTTGGTTGACACCATTGAAGGCCAAGCAAGCCGTGATGACAGCACCGGCTTTAAAGTACCGCTGCGTATCAAGGGCCCATTCCATAAGATCGATTACAAACTCGACCTTGGCAGTGCAGCAAAAGACAAAGCCAAAGAAGAAGCGAAAGAAAAAGTAAAAGATAAGTTAAAAGACAAATTAAAAGGCTTATTTGGCTAAATGCGACTCAAAATAAAAAGCCTGTGATTAATTCACAAGCTTTTTATTGTTTGCTGTATATAAATTAAACTATTGAACGCTTTTACTTTTTTACACTTGAAAAAATAACTGCTTGTCACAATATCATAAATGCAATTAAGGAAACTTGGTGGAATAGCGCAATTAATTAAAAATTGAACTATCCATACTTCATGTTTATTGCTACAATTGCCCGCCCTTGAAAGACGAACTCCACGTTTTTTGAGTGATTAATAACCTAACTGCTTCATATTCATACGAATTTGAAGCGAAGTTTAACTACACCGGAGCATCAAAAATGATCCAAATGCAAACTCAGCTGGACGTTGCTGATAACAGCGGCGCTCGCAAAGTGCAGTGTATTAAAGTCCTTGGTGGTTCGCACCGTCGCTACGCGGCAGTTGGTGACATCATTAAAGTTTCTGTTAAAGAAGCAATTCCTCGCGGTAAAGTGAAGAAAGGTGATGTTAAAAACGCAGTAGTTGTGCGTACTAAAAAAGGCGTTCGTCGTCCAGACGGCTCTTTAATCCGTTTCGATAGCAATGCGGCTGTTATCTTAAATGATAGCTTACAGCCAATTGGTACTCGTATCTTCGGCCCTGTGACTCGTGAACTACGTAACGATAAGTTCATGAAGATCGTTTCACTAGCACCAGAAGTACTATAAGGAGTCGATCATGGCAGCAAAAATCCGTCGTGATGACGAAGTAATCGTACTAGCCGGTAAAGACAAAGGTAAGCGCGGTAAAGTGCTTTCAGTTGTTACTGAAACTGGTCGTGTTTTCGTTGAAGGTGTAAACCTAATCAAGAAACACCAAAAACCAGTTCCTCAGCTTCAGCAAGCTGGCGGTATCATTGAAAAAGAAGCATCAATTGACGCTTCTAACGTAGCGATCTTCAATGCCGAAACTGGTAAGGCTGATCGTGTAGGTTTTAGATTTGAAGACGGCAAAAAAGTTCGTTTCTTTAAGTCTAACGGAAAAGCTATTTAATTAGTTGGAGTAGACGATGGCGAAACTGCATGAAGTTTACAAAGACAAAGTAGTAAAAGAACTTTTTGAAAAGTTCGGTTACAGCTCTGTCATGCAAGTCCCTCAGATCGAAAAGATCACACTAAACATGGGTGTGGGCGAAGCCCTAGCTGACAAGAAGATCCTTGAGAACGCTGTACGCGACCTTGAGTCAATCTCTGGTCAGAAGCCTCTAGTGACTAAAGCTCGTAAATCAGTTGCTGGCTTTAAGATCCGTGAAGGTTACCCAATCGGCTGTAAAGTAACCCTACGCGGCGAGCGTATGTGGGATTTCCTAGAGCGTTTAGTCTCTATCGCGATGCCACGTATTCGTGACTTCCGCGGTGTTAGCGCAAAGTCTTTTGACGGTCGCGGTAACTACTCTATGGGCGTACGTGAGCAAATCATCTTCCCAGAAATTGATTATGATAAAGTAGACCGCGTTCGCGGTATGGATATCACGATCACTACTTCTGCGAAAACAGATGATGAAGGCCGTGCGTTATTAGAAGCGTTCAACTTCCCATTCAAAAAGTAAGGGTAGGGTTATGGCAAAGAATTCAATGAAAGCGCGCGAAGCAAAGCGCACTAAATTAGTTGCACAGTTCGCTGAAAAGCGCGCTGCACTAAAAGCAATCATCAGCGATGTTAACGCATCTGAAGATGATCGTTGGGACGCGGTATTAAAGCTTCAGTCTTTACCGCGTGATTCAAGCCCTGCACGTCAACGTAATCGTTGTAACATCACGGGCCGCCCACATGGTTTCCTTCGCAAGTTCGGCATGAGCCGTATCAAAGTTCGCGAAGCTGCTATGCGCGGTGAAATTCCTGGCCTTAAAAAGGCTTCTTGGTAATAGAATCACGGGAGTAAGACATGAGCTTGCAAGATCCTATTGCGGATTTATTCACACGTATCCGTAACGGTCAGTCTGCGAAGAAGGTATCAGTTTCAATGCCAACTTCAAAGCTGAAAGTAGCAGTTGCTAAAGTACTAAAAGAAGAAGGTTACATCACTGACTTCGCAGTAGCTGGCGACGCAAAACCAGAATTGACTATCGAACTTAAGTATTTCGAAGGCAAAGCTGTAATCGAAAATATCCAGCGTGTTAGCCGCCCTGGTCTACGTATCTATAAGAGACGTGACGACTTACCAAAGGTAATGGGTGGTTTAGGTATCGCTATCGTATCAACTTCTAAAGGCTTAATGACTGACCGTGCTGCACGTAGTGCTGGTATTGGCGGTGAGATCATTGGCTTTGTAGCTTAATCGGAGGGGAACTATGTCTCGTATAGCGAAGGCTCCTATTGCAGTTCCTGCCGGTGTTGAGGTTACACTAGCTGGCCAGGAAATCAAAGTTAAAGGCAAAAACGGCGAATTAACTCGTGTAGTTAACGATGCTGTTGAAGTTGCTTTAAACGACAACGTTATCACTACTACTCCACGTGACGTAGCAAATGCTTGGGCTCAAGCTGGTACTGCGCGTGCACTGATCAATAACATGATCCAAGGTGTTAACGAAGGTTTCGAGAAAAAGCTTCAACTAGTTGGTGTTGGTTACCGTGCTGCAGTTAAGGGTAAGGTATTAGACTTAACGCTTGGCTTCTCACACCCAGTGAACTTCGAGATCCCTGCGGGCATCACAATCGAAGCTCCAAGCCAAACTGAACTAGTAGTTAAAGGCGCTGACAAACAATTAGTTGGTCAAACTGCTGCTAACATCCGCGCATACCGTGAGCCAGAGCCTTATAAAGGTAAAGGTGTACGTTACGCTGATGAGCACGTGCGTCGTAAAGAAGCTAAGAAGAAGTAAGGTAAGACGATGGATAAGAAAACAGCTCGTCTACGTCGTGCTAAGCGCACCCGTAGAAATTTTATTGAACAAGGCACAACGCGTCTTGTTATCCACCGCACGCCACGTCACATCTACGCTCAGCTAGTAAACGCTGAAGGTACTGTGCTGGCTGCTGCTTCTACTGTTGAGAAAGCAATTGCAGAAGCCCTAACAGGCACTAGCAACATCGCTGCAGCACAAGCTGTAGGTAAAGCAATTGCTGAGCGCGCTGCAGACAAAGGCATCGAAAAACTTGCTTTTGACCGTAGTGGCTTTAAATATCACGGCCGTGTGAAGGCGCTTGCTGATGCAGCGCGTGAAGCTGGCTTGCAATTCTAGGAGTAGACAATGGCTAACGTAGAAGCAAAAGCACAACAGCCAGAATTAGCTGAAAAGCTAATCGCGGTAAACCGTGTGTCTAAGGTAGTTAAAGGTGGTCGTATCTTTAGCTTCACTGCACTAACTGTAGTTGGTGATGGCGCAGGTAAAGTAGGTTTTGGTTACGGTAAAGCACGTGAAGTTCCAGCTGCGATTCAAAAAGCAATGGAAAAAGCACGTCGTAACATGATCACTGTTGACCTAAATGGCAACACGCTACAGCACCCAATTAAGGGTCGCCACGCGGGTTCTAAAGTATACATGCAGCCAGCATCTGAAGGTACAGGTATCATCGCAGGTGGTGCGATGCGTGCAGTACTAGAAGTAACTGGTGTACAGAACGTACTTTCTAAAGCATACGGTTCAACTAACCCAATCAACATCGTTCGCGCTACAGTAGCTGCTCTTGAGAACATGAACTCTCCAGAGAAGATCGCTGCTAAGCGTGGTCTAACTGTTGACCAAATTCAGGGGTAATTAACCATGGCAAATACTGTAAAAGTAACTCAAGTAAAGAGCTCTATCGGTCGCTTACCGAAGCATAAAGCAACTTTACGTGGCCTTGGTTTACGTCGTATCAACCACACTGTTGAATTAGAAGATACAGCATGTGTTCGTGGTATGATCAACCAAGTTTCTTACATGGTTAAGGTAGAGGGCTAATTCGATGCGTTTGAATACTCTTTCTCCTGCTGCAGGTTCTAAGTCTGCTGGTAAACGTGTTGGTCGTGGTATCGGTTCTGGCCTAGGTAAAACTGGCGGCCGTGGTCACAAAGGTCAAAAATCACGTTCTGGCGGTAAAGTTCGCGTTGGTTTCGAAGGCGGTCAAATGCCTATGCAACGTCGTCTACCGAAGTTCGGTTTCACTTCACGTAAATCTCTAGTATCTACTGAAGTTAACCTATACGAAATCGCTAAAGTTGAAGGCGATGTGGTAGATCTGAACGCGTTACAAGCAGCTGGTCTAGTTAAAAAGAACATCCAGTTCGTTAAAGTAGTTAAATCTGGCGAAGTTTCACGCGCTGTTACTGTCAAAGGCATGAAAGTGTCTAAGGGTGCACGCGAAGCTATTGAAGCTGCCGGAGGCAAGGTAGAAGACTAAGGAAGTACACAATGGCTAAACCAGGTCAAGATATGCAAAGTGCACAAAGTGGCTTAGCGGAATTAAAGCGCCGTTTACTATTTGTATTAGGTGCAATCATTATTTACCGTTTAGGTTCCTTCGTGCCGATCCCTGGGATTGACGCCGCTGTACTTGCCGAGTTCTTCGAGCAACAAAAGGGCACCATTGTTGAGATGTTCAACATGTTCAGTGGTGGTGCGCTTGAGCGTGCTTCGGTATTAGCGCTGGGTATTATGCCTTATATCTCAGCTTCAATTATTATGCAGCTATTAACGCACATACATCCTGCGATGATAGAGCTTAAGAAAGAAGGTGAGCAAGGTCGTAAGAAAATCAGCCAATATACTCGATATGGTACGCTTGTGCTTGCTACATTCCAGTCGATTGGTATTGCCACAGGCTTGCCAAGCATGATGGATGGGTTAGTTGTTAACCCTGGTTTCGGTTTCTATTTCACCGCTGTGGTGAGCTTAGTAACAGGTACTATGTTCCTTATGTGGCTGGGTGAACAAATTACAGAGCGTGGTATCGGTAACGGTATCTCAGTTTTAATATTTGTTGGTATTGTAGCTAACCTGCCGTCTGCTGTTGGCTCGACAGCCGAAATGGCGCGCCAAGGCGATTTGAATGTTTTTGTACTGCTAATGATTGCGGTAATCGTATTCGCTGTAACTTATCTTGTTGTGTTCTTTGAGCGTGGTCAACGTCGTATCGTTGTTAACTATGCGAAGCGTCAACAGGGTCGTCAGGTATTTGCTGCTCAAAGCACGCACTTACCATTAAAAGTTAATATGGCGGGTGTTATTCCACCAATCTTTGCTAGCAGTATCATTTTGTTCCCTGGTACAATTGCAAGCTGGTTCGGCCAAGGTGAAGGTCCGGTCGCTGATGTGCTACAAGCTATCTCTGCAGTATTGACTCCTGGTCAGCCTCTGTATGCGATGGTACTAGCTGCGGCTATTATCTTCTTCTGCTTCTTCTATACTGCGTTGGTATTTAACCCGCGTGAGACAGCAGATAACCTTAAAAAGTCTGGCGCTTTTATTCCAGGCATTCGTCCGGGTGAACAGACATCAAAATACATTGATAAAGTGATGACACGCCTAACCCTTGCGGGTGCGTTGTATATAACCTTTATCTGTCTAGTGCCCGAGTTTATGACTATGGCGTGGCAAACGCCATTCTACTTCGGCGGTACATCAATCTTGATTATCGTTGTAGTTATCATGGACTTTATGGCACAAGTACAGACTCATATGATGTCTCATCAGTATGACTCTGTGCTGAAAAAAGCAAACCTTAAGGGCTACGGTCGTTAAGGCTAGTTTACGGAGTTGAGCAATGAAAGTACGTGCTTCCGTTAAGAAAATTTGCCGTAACTGTAAAGTAATCAAGCGTGCAGGCGTTGTACGTGTGATTTGCAGTGAGCCAAAGCACAAGCAAAGGCAAGGCTAATAAAAGTCATGCAGGCTAAGTATCCTTACTTAGCCTGTTTCATTGGTAAAACTTGAATATCGGCTGGGTATCCTATACGGGCTTTCCAGCAAGATGATGATCAAGTTTATTTATAGGAGATATGTTAGTGGCCCGTATCGCAGGCATTAACGTTCCTGATCATAAGCATGCTGTTATCGGTTTAACAAGCATCTATGGTGTAGGTAAAACTCGCGCTAAGGCGATCTTAGCAGCGACTGGTATCGCCGAGACTACAAAAATCGGTGATCTTTCTGACGAAACACTTGACGTACTTCGTGAAGAAGTAGGTAAGTACACTGTTGAAGGTGACCTTCGTCGTGAAGTTACACTAAACATCAAGCGCCTAATGGACCTTGGTTGTTTCCGTGGCTTACGTCATCGTCGTTCGCTACCACTACGTGGTCAGCGTACTAAGACTAACGCGCGTACTCGTAAGGGTCCACGCAAGCCTATCAAGAAATAAGGTGGGGTAAGTTATGGCTAAAGCACCAATTCGTCGTAAAAAGGTCAAAAAGCAAGTTGCTGATGGTATGGCACACGTTCATGCATCATTCAACAACACTATTGTGACCATCACTGACCGTCAAGGTAATGCTCTTTCTTGGGCGACTGCAGGTGGTTCTGGTTTCCGTGGTTCTCGTAAGTCTACTCCGTTCGCTGCACAGGTTGCTGCTGAGCGCGCAGGTACTGCTGCACAAGAGTATGGTCTTAAGAACCTTGAAGTGTTCATCAAGGGCCCAGGTCCAGGTCGTGAATCTTCAGTGCGTGCATTAAATGCACTAGGTTACCGTATCACAAACATCACTGACGTGACGCCAATCCCTCATAATGGTTGTCGTCCACCGAAGAAACGTCGCGTATAACAATAGGTTAGGAGAAAGAACATGGCAAGATATTTGGGCCCTAAGCTCAAGCTAAGTCGTCGTGAAGGTACTGACCTGTTCCTTAAGAGCGGCGTTAGAGCAATCGACTCTAAGTGTAAGCTTGAAACAGCACCTGGTCAGCACGGTGCTCGTAAAGGTCGTCTATCTGATTACGGTCTGCAATTACGTGAAAAGCAAAAAGTTCGTCGTATTTACGGTGTACTAGAAAAGCAATTCCGTAACTACTATAAAGAAGCTGCTCGCCTTAAAGGTAACACAGGTGAAAACCTATTACAGCTTCTAGAGCAACGTTTAGACAATGTTGTATATCGCATGGGTTTTGCAAGCACACGTGCTGAAGCACGTCAGCTAGTTAGCCACAAAGCGATTATGGTTAATGGTACTGTTGTTAATATCCCTTCTTTCGTAGTTACTCCTGAAGATGTAGTAGTAATTCGTGAGAAGTCTAAAAAGCAAGCGCGTATCATCGCTGCTCTAGAGTTGGCTGAGCAACGTGAAAAGCCAACTTGGATTGAAGTTGACGGTAAGAAAATGGAAGGTAGCTTCAAGCGCCTACCAGAGCGTTCTGATCTGTCTGCGGACATTAACGAACAATTAATCGTCGAACTTTACTCGAAGTAAAGTTAAGAGTTAAGAGAGGATAAAATGCAGGGTTCTGTAACCGAATTCCTAAAGCCAAGGTTAGTCGATATCGACGCTATCAACCCATCACGTTCTAAAGTTGTTTTAGAACCACTTGAGCGTGGTTTTGGTCACACTTTGGGTAATGCTTTACGTCGTATTCTTTTGTCATCTATGCCAGGTTGCGCGGTGACTGAAGTTGAAATTGACGGTGTATTACACGAGTACAGCGCGAAAGAAGGCGTTCAAGAAGACATCATTGAAATTTTGTTAAACCTAAAAGGCTTAGCAGTATCTCTAGAAGGTAAAGATGAAGTTTTCCTTACCCTGACTAAATCTGGTGTAGGCCCTGTGACTGCGGCAGATATTCAACACGATGGCGATGTAACAATTGCCAATCCTGAGCACGTAATTTGTCACCTAACGGCTGACAACAGCGAGATCAGCATGCGTATTCGTGTTGAGCGTGGTCGTGGTTATGTACCGGCGTCAAGTCGTTTATCCTCTGATGACGATGAGCGTCCAATCGGCCGTTTGTTGCTTGATGCATCATTCAGTCCGGTTGAGCGTATTGCGTACTCGGTTGAGTCAGCACGTGTTGAACAGCGTACAGACTTAGATAAACTAATCATCGATATGGAAACGAACGGCACACTAGATCCTGAAGAAGCGATCCGTCGTGCGTCGACTATTTTAGCTGAACAGCTTGAAGCATTCGTAGATTTACGTGATGTTTCTGAGCCAGAAGCGAAAGAAGAGAAGCCGGAGTTCGATCCGATTCTACTTCGTCCTGTTGATGATTTAGAGCTAACTGTTCGTTCAGCGAACTGTCTGAAAGCCGAGCAAATTCAATATATCGGTGATCTGGTACAGCGTACTGAGGTTGAGCTTCTTAAGACGCCTAATCTTGGTAAAAAGTCTCTAACAGAGATCAAAGACGTGCTAGCTTCACGTGGTCTTTCTTTAGGCATGCGCCTAGAAAACTGGCCACCTGCAAGTCTAGCTGAATAATCAGATTACTATATTAGTTTAGTTAGAAGGATAGGGTCATGCGCCATCGTAAGAGTGGTCGTCAATTAAACCGTAACAGCAGCCATCGCAAAGCGATGTTCAGCAACATGGCTGGTTCTTTGGTGAAGCACGAAATCATCAAAACAACTTTGCCTAAAGCGAAAGAGTTGCGCCGTGTAATTGAACCTTTAATCACACTGGCTAAGACTGACAGCGTAGCAAATCGTCGTTTAGCGTTTGCTCGCACGCGTGATAAAGAAGTTGTTGGTAAGTTATTCAGCGAACTAGGTCCTCGTTTTTCAGAGCGTCCTGGTGGCTACACTCGTATTCTTAAGTGTGGTTTCCGTGCTGGTGATAATGCACCAATGGCTTACATTGAGCTTTTAGACCGTCCAGTTGCGGAAGAAACTCAAGAAGACGCACAGTCTGCGGAGTAAGTCTTTTTAAGACATGAAAAGGCCGAGCATTAGCTCGGCCTTTTTGTTTTAAAGTACATCTGTTTCAACCTCGCTTTCATTCGAGGTATCAAAATAACACCCCAAAGCTAGCATTATCATTCTTAATCGCTACCGATATTTATTAATCGAATCTGCCTTTGATTTACAAATTGCCCGTTTACTAAAAACTAATCTCGATTAACTGATTAACTGATTAACTGATTAACTGATTAACTGATTAACTGATTAACT
>CAYZOE010000097.1:16391-17577 GCA_964479805.1 uncultured Pseudoalteromonas sp.
ATTAACTGATTAACTGATTAACTGATTAACTCGGTCAAAAAATGTTGGTCCTTAAATTAATTATGATACTTAGAGTAGTGCCACTAGAGGGTTAAAGACTTTTTAAATTGGGCGTGATGTAAGTTAAAGAAAAGCCGCATTATGAAATGCGGCTTTTGAAACGTTTAAATTAGCTGCTGTATTCATGGATAGATTGCCAAATACTGGCTGGCAATAATTCGGTGAGTTGCGACTGTAAATTAGCAATGGCTTTTTCTGCATGAATGGTGTTTTGCTCACAAATACTGATATAGTTCTGCTCTTCTAACCCAGATATCAGATTGGTTAGTACATTTTTATCAAAGAACTCAGGGCTCTTTATACCATGCAAAGTGCCTAAGCGTTTGGCTAATACTTCGCAATCTGCTTCAAGCTGCTGACGCTTAATCGCATCTGAGTTGATAATTTGTGTTGTCGTGATCGCATAACGTTCAAGAGTTAGATGCATCACGTTACCAAGCATCTCAAGTTGAGCTTGCGCTTGCTTGTTGGCTGTTATCATGATGATGCCATTATCTAAACTGATCAGTTTTTGCTGTTCAAAGCAGTTTAAGATACTCGTGATGTAGCTCTCTGATAGAGCAGTTAAGAACCATTCTTTAGCAAATAGTGGGTATAATACATTAACGGTCTGCGCAGCAGACTTAATAGAGACTTGTGTCTTCTGGTAAATGAGCTGCGCAAGTATGCTCGGTACAGCAAAAAGATGGATGATGTTATTTCTGTAGTAATTAAATAGTGTGCGCTCTTTCTCCTTAATAGAGATAATTTCGCCCATCTCATCAGTCAGCACATCAAACTTATTTAACTTTAATGCATGCTCGAGTAGTGATTGTGTATCATCTGAAGGAAGCGTGACTTGGTCGTTATATTTTGCTTGTTGCTGTAGTGCTAAATAAAAGTCAAGCTGCTTAAGCAGCTTTGGTTTACTTAAAGCAAACTGGTCGCGGCTGAGTAAAATTGTGGCGAGTAAGTTGACTGCATTCAGGGCTGCTGCGCTGTTAATATTTGTCATAATCTCTTGCGCCACGTTTGCAACTTGCGTATTTAGCCATTGTGGTTTCACACTATCATCGCCATTATGCGGACGCCAATCTGGCTGGTGTTCATTTAGGTATTGTTGAAGTGCGATCGGTTCACCGAAGTT
>CAYZOE010000098.1:0-9757 GCA_964479805.1 uncultured Pseudoalteromonas sp.
AGCGTTGTTCTGCACTTCGTGTGCTATTTGTGCAAGACGAAATCGCAGACAAAGTAATCAGCATGCTCAAAGGCGCAATGAAAGAACTACACGTTGGCGATCCAGCTTACCTTTCAACGGATATTGGCCCGGTAATCGACCAAAAAGCGCATAGCGCACTTACTGAACACGTAGAGTACTTAAAAGGCAATGCAACACTGCATTTTGAATGTCCGCTTCCTGATATGGGTGACACTGGTCATTTCTTCTTTGCACCTCGTTTATATGAGATCAAAGACCTATCTGTACTTAAGAAAGAAGTATTCGGCCCGTGTGTACACGTGATCCGCTTTAAGGGCACTGAAATCGATAAAGTCATCGACCAAGTAAACAGCACAGGCTTTGGTTTAACTATGGGTATTCATTCGCGTATTGAAGAGCGTGCAAACTACCTAGCTAAGCAATCACGCGCAGGTAACATTTACATCAACCGTAACATGATCGGTGCGGTAGTAGGTGTTCAGCCGTTCGGTGGACGTGGTCTTTCTGGTACTGGTCCTAAAGCAGGTGGGCCTAACTACTTATCTCGCCTAGTAAAAGAGAATAAGACACCAGATAACCGTCAATCTACTAACGTTGCAGTTGATACTGAAGCGCTTCAGGCATTCCAAGGTGCGCAAGAGCAAGTTAGCCAGCTAATGCAAAACTCAATGCGTGATGAAAAAGCATGGCGTGCAATGCCGCTAAATAACCGCGTATCTGTGGTACGTCAGTTATTAGCGAAACTTGCTAATGTTGAGATTATGGATCAACTTGCTGATGACCTAGCGCACACCTTAGCTGATGCTCGTGAGCAGATCATTCGTGTTGAAAAGCGCTTAAGCAAGGTTGTACAGTTGCCAGGTCCTACAGGTGAGTCAAATACGATTCGTTACGAGCCGCGTGGCTGTGTTGTGTGTTTTGCTGATAAAGACACCTCATTCAACTTCTGGGTAATGTCTATCATTACTTCGCTAGCTGCTGGTAATACAGTTATAACTGTGGTTTCTGACTTATTCCACGAAGAAGCGTTAGCGTTCAGAGATAAGTTAATCAGCTGTGGCGTAGCAGAAGGTGTTATGCAAGTTGCTAAGCTAAACCAACTGCCTGCAGTACTGGCTCATGATCACCTTGCAGCAGCGGTTGTAGGTAGTGGCTGTGCACGTAAAAGTTACTTCAGCACGCAACTGGCTGCACGTAAAGGCGCTATCCTGCCTGTTATCAGCGCTGAATACTACGATACGCTACTTAATCGTCTCGTGACAGAAAAAACCATCAGTATCGATACAACGGCGTCTGGTGGTAATACATCGCTAATGACATTGGTTGAAGACGACGAATAATCGACTCAACTCTTTAATTTTAAAAAGCCTGTACTTTTAATCGAGTACAGGCTTTTTTTGTTTTTAGGAATTATACCAATTGCATTAAATTGATGACCAATTATTGGTATAGATTTCCGGTTACCGGTTGCCGGAAAAAGTCAAATAACGAGGAAAAAATAACGTATATAGTTGTTCTATATATGAGATTTTTAAAAAGTTAGTCAATTAACAAAATTGGTATTACTCAACTGTTTTTTTAAGTATCTTTTGCTAGGCTTAAATTATTGGCACTAATAAAGAAAACACTGTGAAGAGCATAAATATAAAAGAGCTACAACCCGGCATGTTTGTTGTAAGTGTTTTAGAACAAACAGGCAGTGTCCAAGTTAAAACGCAAGGTTGGGTTAAGACTCAAAAAAGTATCGATAAACTTGCTACCGCAGGAATTTTAACAGTTGAAGTCGACCCAGACAGAACCCTCGACTTGAGCACCAGTCAAGATGGTATTACTACGCCTGACTCTGATATTCAAAATGCTGCTGAACATGAAAAAGACCCTTGGCATAAATCTACTGCCATGAGTGCTGAATTAAGCCAAGCAGTTAAACTTGTTGAAGAAGCCAAGGCACTTCAAGCAAAAGCCTTTGCTGATTTAAAAGCGGGTAATCCTATTGATGTCGATGTTTTTAAAGAGGTAGCAACCAACTTTATAGATTCAATATTCCGTAATCAAGATGCCCTTTCTTGCATTGCTATGATAAAACAAAAAGATGCTTATCTTCTCGAGCATTCTATTAATGTTGCCACACTCATTTCTATTTTTGCGAAGCATTTACGTTTAGACCGAGAGATTATCAAAGAACTCGCTACCGGCGCTTTACTACATGATATTGGAAAAATAAAAGTCGATGACGCAGTCCTCAATAAGCCAGGCAAATTAAGCGATAACGAATTCGAGCAAATGAAGCAACATGCTCAATTTAGCTATGATATAGTTGACGAAGCTGGCTTATCTAGTATTAGCTGTGAAATAGCAGGCTTTCACCATGAGCGACTTGATGGCTCAGGTTACCCTAACGGCCTCTGTAATAGTGAAATATCCCAATTCGTTAGAATGGCTTCTATTGTCGATGTATTTGATGCATTAACAGCTGAAAGAGTCTATAAAAAAGCACTAACGCCGATCCAAGCTTTCAAAATTTTACGTGAAAATAGCCCACAACACTTCGACGAAAAATTACTGAATGAGTTCATCAATTGCATTGGCCTCTACCCCGTTGGCTCTTTGGTAAAGTTAAAATCTCAAAGAATCGGCATGGTTGTAAGCTCAAATCCAGCACAACCTTTAAGGCCAGTTGTTAAAATATTTTACAGTGCCAAATCAATGTATCATATCGCCGTCGAAGACATAGATTTAGCAGAAAAGCGCTGTAAGGATGAGTTAGAAGCAGCAATAAAGCCTGAAGAGTTTGGCCTGGATCTAATTAAATTTTTCAAGCACTCAGTTTTACCGTAAAAGGCTTTTATAGAAACCGCCACAATAACCGACCGCTCACAAAAAAAAGCCTAAACAAAAAAGTTATTTAGACTTCAGATTATCTCTAAAACTAAGGCATAGGATATTAGTATGGCTGCCAATCTTGCATGGCTCTCACGGCAAAGTCATAGCCTTGAAATCTAAAAACACTTGCTTCTGGCGCAATTTCTAACAATCGCATTCCATTGATTTTGTCACCCTCATAAAGCTCAACTCCGTTTATTTTTATCCACCGCTTGTGCTCTGAAGTAGCATAAATATGAGCTTGATACATCAATTTACCTATTGCGGCCTGTGTTTTTTCAGGCAAAAACTCAATTGATAAATGCTCCTTCTCTGGAGCTGTTTCAGGAGTCTCTGTGAAGTCTTTATCTTCCGTTTCTGCAACCGCGAGTTCAAATGCAGCTTTCAGTCTTGCCGCTGCCTCATCAGTTACTTTTTCAGCTGTGCTTTGTGGTATTTGATTCTCTGGATTGCTCTGAGAGACGGATTTATTTAACGACTCAGTTTGTGTCTTCGGCTCGGACTCTAGTGGTTTTCCTAATACGCGATAATGACTCAGGTCTTCCTGTGGTGGTGACGGTTGCGAAGAAGCAACAACTTGGCTATCCAACTGTGTATCAACCAGTGGTTTACCCAAGACACGATACTGGCTTAAGTCTTCTTCAGCTTGTTCTGGTAAAGTAGTATTGCTGAAAACTGAAGATACGGCTGGCGCAGTATTGACCTGAGCAATAGCAGAAAGCGGTACCAATTGTTGTTTAAAAATAGGCGCTCCCTGCTCGTTTACCCCAACTTGTACTGACATCCATTGATATTGCTCATCAGAGTGAACAACCTCTGCGGTATTTTGCACTTTATCAGCCAGCTTTGCCTGACTTGGTTGTGAGCGCTCTACACTATCTTGTTGCCTTACTATTGTCCCAGTTACCTCTTCAACCTGTACTTGATTATTATTTACATTAGCAACAGGTTGAGACTGACTCTGGATATATTGGCCGGTATAAAAGCCTGCCAATGCAAAAGTGACACTCAAACCAACACCTGCTAGACCAATTGACAGCTTTTTATAAAAAGCCAACTGTTTAGTTTGTTGATAGGCTAAGTGTGCTTGTTCTGTATTATTTGCGGTTTGTGATTGTTTAAAGGCGGCATCAATAATAGACATAATAGAACTTCTTAAAAAATATAAGCAGCAGCGATGCCAACAACATAGCTTGCTACAATAAGAGACAAAACAGGCGCAAACTTTTTCAGCTTATTTTCAGACGCTTGCTCACTATTTACACTGACTATAGGAAGGGCTTCTTTAGCAGCCTGTTCAACCACAGCTTTATCTATGACTCTTTTCTGTGCAGAAAAAGCACCAAGCAAACATCTGTCTGCCAGCAAGTTGATTAAGCGGGGGATCCCTTGAGTACGTCTATAAATGTGGGCTACAGCCTCATGACTAAATAAAGCGGCATCACAGCCTGCGGTTTGTAGGCGATGCTGAACATAAGCAAACACTTGAGATTCTGTCAGTGCCAATAAGTGATATCGAGAAGTAATACGCTGGGCTAATTGTCTGAGTTCGTTGCGCTGCAATAGCGTTTGCAATTCTGGCTGACCAATCAGCGCAATTTGCACTAACTTTTTATCGTCTGTTTCAAGGTTGGTTAATAAACGTAGCTGCTCTAACACACTCGGTGATAAATGCTGTGCTTCATCAATCACAAGTAAAGTATGCCCGCCAGCTTTGTAATTCTTTGTAAATCGTGCCTTTAAGGCATCGGTTAAGCTCTTAAGTGTCGATGTTTCGGGATCATACTTAACTTTTAGCTCATCACAAATACTTGCTAGCAGCTCTAGCTCAGAAAGCGCAGGATTTAATACAAAAGCCACTTCGGTATTTTCAGGCAGTGATTTCAGCATTGAACGTGTAATAGTTGTTTTACCTGTTCCTACTTCACCAGTAAGTAATACAAACCCCCCCGTATCACCAAGTCCATAATTTAAGTGTAACAACGCCTCTTTGTGCCGCTCACTCATATATAAATACTCAGGATTAGGCGCAATTGAGAACGGCTTCTCTTTCAACCCAAAATAGCTTAAATACACGATAAAACTCTTTATTGTTATGATAGGCCCTATAATGGCAAAAAAGTGCGCAAGATAAAACCTTGGAACCAAGTGCACCCATTGAAACATTGGAATACAAATGAAAGTTTATTTAGTTGGAGGCGCTGTGCGTGACGCGCTTTTAAATTACCCTGTTGTTGAGCACGATTATGTTGTTGTCGGCAGCACCCCTAAAGAAATGCAATCTTTGGGTTATAAGCAGGTGGGAAAAGAATTCCCTGTATTTTTACACCCGCAAAGCAAAGATGAATACGCCCTAGCACGCAAAGAACGTAAAAATGGGCAAGGTTATACTGGCTTTATATGTGACTTTGACCCGTCAGTTACGTTAGAAGAAGACTTATATCGCCGAGATTTAACCATCAACGCCATTGCACAAGATGAAAATGGACAGCTGATTGACCCATACCAGGGCCAAGCAGATATAAAAAGCCGCTTACTTAAGCATATTGGCCCAGCCTTTAGTGAAGACCCACTCCGCATTTTACGCGTTGCTCGATTTGCTGCGCGTTACCATCATTTAGGCTTTACCATTGCGCCTGAAACGCTTTTGCTTATGAAAGATATGGTTGCCAGTGGTGAACTTAAAACATTAACCAAAGAGCGTATCTGGTTAGAGATAGAAAAATGTCTAAAAACCAACACCCTTCATTTATTCTTAGAAGTAATAAATGACATTAATGCTTTAGCTGATGTCCTTCCTATTTTGCCAAGCTGGTCCAACTTAGAAACCCAAAAAATAACAAGAGCTAATCAATTTGTAGCCACAAGAGAGATTCTAATTGATTCTGACACACTGCAAATTTGTCACTTCTGTTTATGTTTAGAAACTTGCTCATCTGCTGACCTAAAGCATATAGAACAAACGTTAAAAATCCCGAGTAACTTTGCAAACAGCTTGAGAGACTTTAAGTTATTAAAAAACTCTTTAAATAAAGCCGACATTAGCCCTGAAAATATTTTAGAGTTCTTTAACCTCATAGATCTTTGGCGTCGCCCTGAACGCTTTGACTTGTTACTAGAGATACTAAAATATACACAGTGTCAGCAAAGTATTACACAAACGCTACAAAATTGTGCCATGGCATCCAAAGCCGTTACTGCACAACAGGTTATCGCATTAGGATATCAAGGTGCAGCAATTAAACTTGGATTACAAACAGCTCGAATTGCTGCAATAGAAAAAACACTCAGTTAACAGCTCGCTCTTTTCACATACATTTAGAGGTGCTTTTTTATTCAGCACCTCTAAAGTTCCCACTATTTTTTATTTTTTTCTTGAGTGCTCATTATTAAAACAGCTTAATTAACAATAATGAAAACAAGAAAGTTACATTTTTGAATGCAAAAAAAACAGTAGCTTTAATGAAAGTTTGCACACACTAACAAAGAGTTAAAAAAACAATTAACAAACCGAATAAAAGCATATCGCTGTAAATTTAAGATTACAACAGAGAAAACAGCAACCCCTTGTAATTTATAAACAAAAAAGCTTAAAACTCAAAATAAAAACACCATTCACAAAAAGGGAACATTTAACACAAACAAACCAAGGAGTTAAGTAACAATTACTTATGCTAAAAACAGTACCTGACCTATAGCACATGCTAAGCATGTGAAATTCAAAACAAATAGAGAAAGGTTATATGTTGAAGAAGTTAAACCTATTAACAGCAAGCATTCAGGCTGCTGTACTAGCAGGTACTGCAGCTGGTACTGTTGCGGTAGCAAATACAGATACTGAAACGCAAAAAGTAGAGCGTATTCAGGTTACTGGTTCTAAAATTAAGCGTTTTAACCTAACGTCTCCAACTCCAGTTACTGTTATCGGTGGTGTTGAACTAGAAAACCAAGGTATTACTAACGTAAACGACCTACTTGAAGAAATGCCGCAAGCTACTGTTGGTCTCTCTCCTGAAACAACGACTAGCTACATTTATGCTTCAGGCCTTAATACAACTGACCTACGTGGTTTAGGTTCAGAGCGTACGTTAGTACTTGTTAATGGCCGTCGTTTCGTACCAGGCTCTGTAGGAGACACTGCTGTTGACTTAAACAACATCCCTACGTCAATGATTGAGCGTATTGAAATTGCAACAGGTGGTGCTGCAGCTGTTTATGGTGCAGATGCTGTTGCAGGTGTTGTAAACATTATTACTAAAAAGTCTATGGACGGTATCGAAGTTGATGTTTCAACAGTTCGTCCAGAGCAAAGCGGTGGTGAGTCAAACTACTTCTCAATCACAGGTGGTATGGAAGCAGATAAGTTATCTTTCATTGCATCTTTAAACTACACAGAAAACGAAAGCTACACGAAACTGAGTCGTGATTTCTTCGCAAATCCAGTGAACTCATATGGCAATCCAGCAAACGCAAGCGGTGATGACAATGTTCCTGGTCGTATTATCCTTGGTAAACCAACTGCGCTTGCATATTACTCTGAAGGTGGTGATTTCTTCACGAAAAACGCATTCTCTACAGATGGTTACCTAAACCACCATTACACGTTTGATGAGAGCGGTAACATCCGCGCATTCGATAATGGCCTTGGTATGATCCCAAATCCAGGTGTTGGCCGTGACGCAAACCGTTATTTCACTGATGCGAACAACATGGGTGATGGTATCTTTAGCGATGGTTATAAGTCTTACTTCCAAACGCCACTTGAGCGTGTGATTGCATCAGCTTACGGTACTTACCAACTTCATGATGAGCATGCATTAACGTTTGACTTCACTTACTCAAACACAGACGCAACAACAGAAAGCTCACCGGCTTTCTTCCGTCACACCATTCGTCGCGACAACGCATTCATCAAAGATGATATGGCGAAGCTAATGGACGACAATGAGCTAACTTCTGTAACGCTTCGCCAAGCAAACGAACACCTTTGGGGTGACCGTATGTACAACCAAGAGCGTGAGGTATTCCGTACTTCTTTTGGCGCTGAAGGTTACTTAACTGATGACTGGGGTTACAGCACATACGTTCAATATGGACGTATCGAACAAGATACGCTTTGGACAGGTGAAGTATTAACGCAAAACCTTGCAAATGCGATTGACGCAGTAGAGTACAACGGTCAAATCGTATGTGCTGATCGCGATGCAGAAGGCAATGTGGTTGGTGCAATTGAAGGTTGTACGCCGTTCAACCCAATGGGCGCTACATCTGCAACAGCAGCTCAGCAAAATTATATTGCAACGACAGCAACTCGTTTCGCTAAACACGACCAAGTTGTATTTGCTTTAACTGTAGATGGTTCTTTGTATGAACTACCAGCAGGTTATGTAGCTGCAGCATTCACAGCGGAGCACCGTCGAGAATCAGCAACAACTGCACCATCTGAAAACATGGAAAAAGGCTTAATTTTCGGTAACTCTAGCCTTCCGATGAACGGTGAAATTGAAGTTGACGAACTATCAGCTGAAATCTCAATCCCACTTCTTGAAGATGCTTTCTTTGCGACAGATCTTACACTAGAAACTGCGTTCCGTTACATGGATTACTCTGTAACTGGTTCTGATAACGCGTGGAAACTAGCACTTAACTGGGGTGTAACTGACGATCTACGTGTACGTTTAAATCGTTCTAAATCAGTTCGTGCGCCAAACCTAGGTGATTTATTTACACCAAACTCAAAAACGTTTAGCTCAGGTCGTGCGGACGTGTGTCGTGCAGACTCAATTGCAAGTTCTGGTAGCAAGTACAAAGACAATGTCATCAAGAACTGTAAAGCAGATGGTCTAGCTGCTGGTTGGATGCCAACTGATGAGTGGATCGGTGGCGGTAGCCTACCTGGTTATATTCAAGGTAACCAAAACCTTGAAAATGAAGTATCAAATGACTACACAGTTGGAGTGATTTATACACCTTCATTCGTAGACGGCTTAGACTTCACTATGGACTACTGGTCATTTGAAGTTGATGGCGCGATTGAATACTTCGGTCGTAACAGTGTTGCACTATGTTATGAGTCATCTTCTTTAGATAATCCATTCTGTGGTAACTTTGAACGTGATGAGAAGACAGGTGATATCACCCACTTCTACACACGCCCAATCAATGCTGCGCAGATCACTAAGAAAGGTATGGATTTTGAGTCGGCTTACCGTACAGACGTATTCAACGGCAGCCTATCTCTTAAGCTAACTGCAACTTACCTGATTGATGACAACCAGAACTCAACTGGCCGTGAAGAAGACTTCCGTAACTACGTTGGTGAAACTGCGTCTCCACGCTGGAAAGGTCGTTTGAGTGCTGTTTACTCGCAAGATGATTCGTCTTATGTATTAACTGCAAACTACCGTCATGCAACTGTAAATGACAACGACTGGACTGCAGAAGACAATAACTATAACGATATCCCGTCTTACACAACGTTTGATTTCATGTACAAGACTTACCTAATGGATGAGTTACAGTTACGTGTAGGTATTAACAACCTATTAGACCGTGAACCACCACGTAACCCGTTCACTTATGATGAAGGTGAATTCTTTGACGTGAAAGGTCGCCGTCTATCAATCGGTGCTAAATACACTTTCTAATCTAATTAGAAGCTATTATTTCAAAACGCCTCTACGGAGGCGTTTTTTATAGACTCAAACTAACTGGTATCTAGCAATTGTATTGCTCATGCTAAGCTGTTGTTATTCGTCTTTATGGCATTGGCTCTAAGTTCATATCTCATATCTCATCTCTCATCTCTCATCTCTCATCTCTCATCTCTCATCTCTCATCTCTCATCTCTCAT
>CAYZOE010000098.1:9857-17572 GCA_964479805.1 uncultured Pseudoalteromonas sp.
CTCTCAAGAAATTATTTCGTATTGTGTTTTATGCATAAAAAACAGCGCCGAAGCGCTGTTTTAGTATTCATGCTAAAAATCTTAAATAACATTTACCACATTAAGAAAGCAAATAAGCCTAGACCTAGAAGCAAACGGTAAACGACAAACGGGAACATGCCCATTTTCTCAATCACTTTTAAGAAAAAGTAAATACACGCGTAAGCCGCAATGAAAGATAACACCGCGCCTAAAATAATCGCGTTCCAATCAATCAATTCATCGCCTGTAGATAGCTTATAGATGTAGTAGGAACCCGCTGCTGCGATTACAGGAATAGACATCAAGAAAGAAAAGCGCGCTGCACTTTGCTTATTCAAGCCAAGTAATAGGCCTGTTGTCATGGTAATACCTGAACGAGACGTGCCCGGGAATAGCATAGCTACCACTTGCGACAAACCAATCAACAGCGCCATTACCCAGTTAATTTGATAAATGGTTTTGATTTGCTTCGCTTTTGCATCTGCATACCAAAGTAATAAGCCAAATACGATGGTTGTTGTGGCAATGATCCATGCATTGCGAGAATATACTTCTACGAAATCTTTTAATAAGTAACCAATAATCAATGACGGTAAGGTTGCCAAAATAATCCACCAGCCAAGCTGGCTGTCATCCGTTTTTTTACCTTGTGCACCAAATGAGTTAAACCAAGCGGTCAAAATATCTACAACTTCTTTTCTAAAATAGATAATCACTGCTAACAAGGTGCCGACATGAACAGCAACATCAAATGCTGTACCTTGATCTTGCCAGCCCAATACTTGTGACGGCAGAATTAAATGTGCCGAACTCGAAATAGGTAAAAACTCTGTCAGACCTTGTACTAAGGCCAACACGATAATTTCAATAATGCTCATGGGTTAAAACTCCACTTTCCATAGCTTTTGGTCTAAGTTGTTATAATTTTGCCAAAGTTCGCCTATCGTTTGCTCTGCAACAGGGTGATAGAAATCTGCAGCTAATTCTGCAAGAGGCTGAAGCACAAAGGCATTCTTGGTTATTTCATCACGAGGCAATTGTGCAGGTGAATCACAAATTACATCATCATAAAACAATAGATCGAGATCGAGCGTGCGTGGGCTAAACTTTTTATCTGACGGTGTTCGCCCATTGTCTCTTTCGATCTGCTTGAGTAAAGCACACACTTGGTCAAGCGGCATATCTGTTTGTGCAGAAAAAACAGAATTAAAAAAGTTATTACCTTTAAAACCAACGGCTTCACTTTCAAATACACTAGAGTGCTGATACTCAGAAAATTCTGAAATCAAGGCATTTAGTCCCGCACGCAGATGCTTTTCTCTATCTACATTGGAGCCTAAACTAATAAAAATCTGCGCCATATTAGATGTCTTTTACTCGAGTGATCTCAACACCGACAGTTTGCGCCGCTGGCACTGCTGCGGGCTTACTCACCCTAATCGTTACTTGTGTGACGTTGTATTTTTCTAAAATTAATGCAGCAAGCTGTTCGACCAGGGTTTCTAGTAACTCAACTGGTTTTGCTGTGGTATGTGTAATTATGTCTTCGCTTACCTTTGCGTAATCTACCGCTAAGTTAATGTTATCACTCTGCGCTGCGGCTCGAATATCGGTCAGCATTTCCACATCAAAGTATAAACTTTGTTTACTCTCTTTCTCAAAATCGTACACGCCAATAATGGTTTCAACATGTAACTGAGAAATATAGACCTTATCCATTCACGCCCCACTTTGGTATTTTGTTTGTGACAAATAGAATAGTAACTTATATAGTTACATTCGAATCGGGAAATGATAGCCGAAATACGCTTAAGACAAAATAAGGAAACCTGTGTTAATTACGTTAATCTGCATATGTGCCTACTTAATTGGCTCTGTATCGTCTGCAGTGCTCGTGTGTCAGTTATTCAAGTTACCCGACCCTCGCTTTTCTGGCTCAAATAACCCTGGCGCTACCAATGTACTTCGTTTAGGCGGTAAACTTCCTGCAGCCTTAGTCCTCTCCTTCGATATCTTAAAAGGTACAATACCGGTTTGGGGCGCATATTTTTTAGGTGTAGAGCCAAACTGGTTGGGCGCAATTGCTGTCGCTGCTTGCCTTGGTCACATCTATCCTGTGTTCTTTCATTTTAATGGGGGAAAAGCCGTTGCTACGGCATTTGGTGCTTTGTTACCAATTGGATTAAGCTTAGGTGGGCTGTTAATTGCGACGTGGGCAATTGTAGTTTGGCTAACTCGATATTCATCGCTAGGCGCGATTATCACGGTTGCTTTAGCTCCGATTTACACTTGGTTGATTAAACCACTTTATACTGTGCCTGTCAGTTTTTTAACTATGCTGATTATTTTTCGTCATCGCGCCAATATAAAAAGGCTCCTTCAAGGAAAAGAGCCTAAAATTGGTAAAAAGAAGACTTAGTTTTAAATTCTCAAAGTGGTGGTAAGCTTTCAATCGGCCATCGCGGCTGAGTTTTCATATCAAGTGTTGCGTATTGTTCCGCTTTCAATCTCTGCATACCTGCAAAAGCAATCATAGCGCCATTATCTGTACAAAACTCAGTGCGAGGATAAAACACCTGCCCTTTCATACCTTGCATCATAAGCTCAAGCTTTTGACGCAGTTCAGTATTTGCACTCACCCCACCTGCAATGACTAGGCGTTTAATGCCTGTTTGTTTCAGGGCTCGTTTGCACTTAATCGCCAATGTATCAATCACTGCGGTTTGGAATGCATGAGCAATATCAGCTTTGGTTTGTTCATCATCACCTTCACTGCGAATAGTGTTAGCTGCTGCCGTTTTTAAGCCACTAAAACTAAAATCTAAGCCTGGCTTATCTGTCATGGGGCGCGGAAAAGTAAAACGCCCAGGCTTACCCTGCTCGGCCATCTTTGCCAGTAATGGGCCACCAGGGTAGTCTAAACCTAATAATTTAGCTGTTTTATCAAATGCTTCGCCTGCTGCATCATCAACTGATTCGCCAAGCACTTCATATTCGCCGATAGCTGCCACTTTCACCATCATAGTGTGGCCACCAGAGACAAGTAGTGCAACAAATGGAAACTCAGGTTGTTCGTCTTCAAGCATCGGTGCTAATAAATGACCTTCCATATGGTGCACTGCAACTGCAGGTTTATCCCAAGCAAACGCCAAAGAACGACCAATTGAAGTGCCGACTAATAACGCTCCTACTAAACCAGGCCCAGCAGTATAGGCAACACCGTCTATATCTTCTGGACCGCAACCAGCTGCCTTGAGGGCTTCATCAATCAATGGAATGGTTTTACGAACATGATCTCGAGACGCCAGTTCTGGCACAACACCACCATAATCAGCATGTACCTTCACTTGGCTATAGAGTTTATGGGCTAGTAAACCCTGCTCATCATCGTAAATTGCAATTCCTGTCTCGTCACAAGATGATTCAATGCCTAAAATACGCATCAATTAGTCTCCAATCTTTACGTTAAATTGCAATGCCGATATTAGTTTGCCCATCAGCGATAGCTTGTTGTTTGAGGGCTTTCACACTGTCACTGCTGATACGGCCCATATTCTCTACGAATTCAATCATCTCACCTAACACTTCAATCTCATATTGCATATAAGGATGTTCACGAACCAATTTGTTTTCAGATTCTAGCCCTTCACTTTCTATCAATAGTTCGACATAACGTGCCACTGTCGCTTGTGAAATTTTCGCAACACTGACGAACTCATGTTCATCTTTCGCCATTAAGCCATGAAGTAGACCTAATAAAGCAGTAGCAGCATCGATGGCAGGGTAAGTTCCAAACATTGGATAATCATTTAATTCAGGGACATTCGGTTCAATTTTTTCAACTTGCTTTTCTAAACTGATCTTGCTTTTCGGTAATAAGATTTTTTCCCAGCACACATTTAACGCACTGCGTAAAATACTGGCATCGCCAAATTCTGTGGCCTCGCTGAACAATTCGTAGTTAGGTAACATACGCTCTAACACAGCAGCAGCTAGCACCGCTTTTTGTAAATAATTTAACTCTCTAATTCGCTGAAAGTTATTTGCTTTGCTCATAATCTTTTCCACATTGCCAGCATGCTTGAAACGCTGGCCCGTTAAATTCGTCACACTCAGGACATTGCCATTCAGTGCTTTGTTCTTGTTGTTGGTAGTTTACCAATAATTCCTGCGCTTGGCGCAATTTTATCTTATAAACCCATACAGAAACTTTTGCTTGATCAAGCGGTATTTCTCCAAGTGCGCCAAGTAACGCCTCTCCTTTTAGCAAAACATCTATATTTGCTTGCTCTAGTAACCCTTTTATCAAATGCGCTTCAATCGCATTATCTGAGTTAAAAACTTCACACCATTGCCAAAGATTATCTGTCATAATAAATATTAAAAGACCTTAGGTTAAGACTGCTATGACACTAACAACACCCGCACTGCTATTTCCTGCCATATCATTGTTACTATTAGCATATACCAATCGCTTTTTAGTGCTGGCACAATTAATAAGAGAGTTAAATGCCAGAGAGGGAAGCACTAATCGTCCTGTTGTATTAGCACAGATCGACAATCTGAAAAAGCGCATCAAATTAATTCGTTCCATGCAAGTTTGGGGCGTGTTTTCATTTTTACTTTGTACTGTATCTATGTTTAGCTTATTTATCGCTCAGCAATTACTCGGCATCATTTTATTTGGGATAAGCCTATGCTGCTTAATGGCTTCATTAATTATTTCACTTTATGAAATTCATATTTCATGTGATGCCATTGAAATAGAATTGCAAAATATCGAAAAAAAGCCCGTTGCTTAATTAAGCAAGCTTGTCCTTTACTGTCTATACTGATTCTGAGTAAGTATAGGCAGGATGAAGTGTGGATAATTTCCTATTTTCCGATGAAAATTTAAACCAAGAAGACAAAACTGAAAACAACATTGACGATTGTTGGGACGTACTTGTGGTTGATGATGAAGAAGACATTCATCAAGTAACGAAACTCGTGTTATCTGGTTTTGAATTCGAAGGCAGAACCTTAAGATTTCATCATGCTTACTCGGCAAAAGAAGCCATGGAAGTTTTAAATCAAGAAAAAAATATTTCTGTTGGTTTAATTGATGTGGTGATGGAAAGTAATCACGCTGGTTTAGACTTGATAAAGCATATTCGTCAAGATTTAGGCAATCATGACATACGTCTTATCCTCAGAACAGGTCAGCCTGGCGAAGCGCCTGAAGAGGCCGTGATCCGAGATTACGATATCAATGATTATAAAAATAAAACAGAATTAACCGCAGTTAAACTCAAAACCTTACTATATTCAGCGCTTCGCTCTCACCGAGATATCCAAACGATAGCAAAACATAAGGCTGGCCTTGAAAGAATTATTGATGCATCAGGTTCGTTCCTAAGATGTAACAGTGTTCGTGAATTTGCCTCTACAATCCTTGCTCATGTTTCAGACGTAATGGGACTGTCTTCTAGTGATATATATTGTGCTGCTGCTGTGAATAATCAGGGAGCAAAAGCCGACCACTTTAGACTACTAGCCGCCTCAGGAGAAGGGGTAGAGCCGACCACTGAAGCAATACCTAATAATGTGAAACAGCTTTTCATGGAAACTCATAATATTAAGCACTCCTTACAAACAGAGTTCGAATATATTGGCTATTTTCCTTCACAATGTGGAGGAGAAACCATGTTGTATGTGAGTAAGGATTCCGAATTACATCAAACTGACTGCCAACTGTTAGCGTTCTTCGCCAATAATATAGCATTGGCTTATGACAACATTAAATTACGAGAAACAGTCAAAGAGTCACAAAAAGAGCTCTCATATATTTTGGGAGAAGCCGTCGAAAAACGCTCTAAAGAAACCGGTTCTCATGTCAAGCGCGTTGCTAATTACAGTCAACTATTAGCCAAGCTGTATGGATTGAATGACTACCAATCAGAAATTATAAAGCTTGCTTCCCCTTTGCATGACATCGGAAAAATCAGTATTCCAGACATAATTTTAAATAAGCCTGGAAAGTTGACCCCTGAAGAGTGGGAGATTATGCAGACACATGCAAAAGTAGGGTACGATATACTGCATAGCTCAAGTAATGAAATTCTCAAATGCGGTGCAATAATCGCCTACCACCATCATGAAAAGTGGGATGGCAGTGGGTACCCACAAGGTTTAGAGGGTGAAAGAATAAACATTGTTGGTCGCATTACCGCTCTAGCTGATGTATTTGATGCTTTAGGGAGCGATCGATGCTATAAATCAGCTTGGCCTTTAGAAAAAGTAATTTCACTGATACAATCTGAAAGAGGTAGACACTTTGACCCCAAACTCGTTGATTTATTTATAAATAACCTAGACGAGTTTATTTTTATTAGAGATAGCTATCCTGACTAGTTATTTGTAACTTTAATGTAAAAAAGTATTTCCCCTTATTGCATTCTGTATTAGTATTGGGTAAATACACAGTTCTAAAAGAACCGTTGAAATTAAAAGGAATTTCAAATGAGATTTGAACAACTTGAGCAATTTGTTGCTCTAGGCAATTTAAGGCACTTTCGCCAAGCAGCTGAGAAAACTAACATAAGTACTTCAGCACTTACTCGCAGCATCCAAACTCTAGAAGATGAAATCGGGTGCGAATTAGTTAAGCGTTCTACACGTTCTGTTCGTCTTACAGAACAAGGTGAGCTTTTTCTCACATACTGTAAAGCGACTTTAAACGAGCTTGAAAATGCTAAGAAGAACATAAAACATAGTTTGCTTGGCAATGATCAAGATAAGTTAGTCATTGGCTATACACCTCAAATGAGCAGTGTTGTACCTGTTGTTTGCGGGCAATTTTTAGCTCATCATCCGAGTGTTAAAGTTGAAATGCAAATGCTTGATGAAGCAGATCTAATGAATAAGCTTCAGCTTGGGGAGATCGATATCAGTGTGTGTATGCACTCCTCCGAGTTAGCAAGTTCAGATATCTATATTCCAGACCAATTAATCATGTTTGTTGCGAAAAGCCATCCTCTCCTTAAAAAAGACTATGTCGCTAAACAAGACCTTATGAATTATCCGATGTTTGGCTGCCTTTCTCAGTCAAGACAAGTGCAACATATGGTCAACGAAACTGCTGATAGTTTCAATAAAGTTACTTCGATGCGAGTGGGTAACATCAATGAAGTACTTAGCAATATAAAAAATAGCGATTTATTTGCAATTGCTGGTATCGAGCACTCAAAATTAGTCGCGCAGGACCCTGAGGTAGTATTGGTTAAAACAAATAAAGACCTTCCGACAGAACAAGTTTTAGTTAGGACAAACCACACGCTCAGTGAAGATGCCAACATTAAAGAATTGGTTAACTTAATTGAGAAGTTCGAGCAAAGACACAGCGTCGGTGTCTAACGCTAGCATGAAATAGCCTACTTTTATTTGCAATACTGAAAAGATTATAAATTAATCGAACAGTTAACTGTTATTCTAGGGAATTCCTAATCCGATATTAATGGAACAATATCGGATTTTTATACCCATGGAGAATAATCTCGTCGATTTTTCTTCATTTTCAAACGATGTGCTCACATTACATAAATTAAATAAAGTACTTGTTCCCGATATACTTAAACAAGCTTTTGAACAGAAGGAGAGTACTCTTAGTACACTAATAGCAAACTATATGGACAGCCATTGTTATAAGCTGACAC
>CAYZOE010000099.1:0-17525 GCA_964479805.1 uncultured Pseudoalteromonas sp.
CACCGACACGAGGATTTTCAATCCTCTGCTCTACCAACTGAGCTATCTGGGCAAACACATTGTCAAGACGATTAAACTTGGTAACCATCTTGGCGTGCGGCGTATTAAACGAGTTTTACCACTGCAAGTCAACCCTTTTTTTAAAAGCAATGTTCGCTTGCCTAGTTTTCAACCACCGACAGCAAAGTTTGTACAAACAGAGTCTTAATTGCTCAAAACTAGACCATAAACAAGAAATAACCATGCTCTAAGAATGAATTGAAAATGCATAAAAACGGCGAGCTTTAATAACAAGAGAATGTTACGATTGGATACTTAATAAACCAATAATAATCAAATTCTAGAGCAGTTAAATCGGACCTTATCAATGTCAAACTCTGAGAATATAAAACTATCAGGCTTTTTACCTCTGGTGCTAACAAGTATATTAACTGTTGGCTCTATTTGTGCTGCAGCCGCTTACTTTCTTCCTAAATCACAACAAGCACCACAAATAGATTTTGCCAATCAAGCACAAATGCTATCTGAACCACTTGCGAGCACCATGATGAAACAAGGGTTCAGTCAAGTTAAGAAGTTAATGGCCGGTATTTCTGAAACTGATCCTAATACACAATATTATTTATATAGTATGACGGGTATGGCAGAGCCAGCTCTCATCTATCAAAGCGACATAACAACGGTTGCACCAATTTCACAAGTAAAACAGTTTAAAGTTGGTAATACATTAACTATACATCAGCCTTTAAAACTTGATGGGCAGTATGTTGGCGAATTGGTTATCCAGCACAAAGTAGAAACCGGCAGCAATACGAGCAATATTGCATATGCTTTATTTGCACTGGCTTTGTTACTTGCATTTTGTTTCGCAATTTTTGCACAACGCCGCCTTGCTCAACAACTTTCGACTGACAAGCAAAAGCTAAAATCGGAGCTTAAAAAAGTATCAGAAGAGCAAGATTATAAAAGGTTCATTGATAGCAACTTAGGATTTGGTTTTGACGAAGTAGCCCAGTCTATTAATGATGTACTACAGCAAGTGCAAACGTCGATAAACAACAATCAAACCTCTGAAAAAGAACTTAAGCAACTTCAAACTAGCTTAGAAACAGAAGTACAAGCTAGAACATTGGCGCTTGAAAAGGCTACCATGAATGCCGAACGTGCCAACGAAGCCAAAACGACCTTTTTAGCCACTATGAGTCATGAGATCAGAACACCGATGAATGGTGTTATAGGTACAATTGATTTATTACGCCAAACAAATTTAGATGGTGCACAACACCGCCTCAGTACCATCATTCGTGACTCTGCTTTCTCTTTGCTAGGTATTTTGGACGATATTTTGGACTTCTCTAAAATTGAAGCCGGTAAGTTACAAATCGATAATACTGCTTTCTCTGTTACCGATACCATTGAAGAAGTGGCGCGCGTATTATCTTCTGTGGCTAAAAAACGTAAGCTCGACTTACAACTGGCAATCGCCCCAGATATTCCGAAAAATCTAATTGGCGACAATATTCGTGTTCGTCAAGTTTTATATAATCTATGTAGTAACGCCATAAAGTTCACAACCACAGATGAAAAGAGAAAAGGCTTTGTTAAAGTCGCAGTAGAGGTAGCACAAAATACCTCTGAGCACTACACACTCAGATTCTCTGTAACAGATAATGGTAAAGGTATGACGCAACTGCAGTTGCGCGAAATTTTTAACCCATTTATTCAAGCTGAAAACTCAATCACCCGTGAATATGGTGGTACCGGGTTGGGCCTTTCTATTTGTAAGAGCCTAATTGAACTCATGCTAGGTTCGATTAATGTCACCAGTGATTTGGGTATGGGCAGTGAGTTTGTGGTCGAACTACCATTTAGTACCGACGGCAAAGTTGAATATGCTAATAAAGCCGTTCTAGCGCAAAAACCAGTTGTTGTGCTCACTGACAACCCTGATCATAAAGCAATTCTGTGTCGTTACCTTTCATTTATGGGTGCTAATACCTATGCCATTGACTCAATTGATGAAGCAGAAGAATTCCAGCACACACCAAATTTAATTTGGGTGCTTGATGGCTTAGATGGTATGGCGCCAGTAAATGACCAGTTACGCTCTCTACTTTATTCTCTAGAGCAAAACAAGCAACAAGTTATTGTATTGAGCACCATGGACGAGTCTGCGCTCAATCATGCCAATATATTCTATTTGAATGCGGCACCATTATGTAAGAGCAGCTTTATGACGTCTGTAATGGTTGCAGCTGGTTTACATAGACCCAAACAATTAAAGAAAGCGACCTCTTTAAATAACTTCTTAAATGTCGATAAAGCACGCGCAGAGAATAAACTTGTGCTACTGGCTGAAGATAATGTGTTAAACCAACAAGTATTGACCGACCAACTTCACTTACTCGGCTATGGCGTTGAAGTCGCTGAAAATGGAGAAGAAGGGTTAGCAATGTGGAAGAAAAACCACTACCCGATTATTCTGACCGACTTACATATGCCAAAGATGTCTGGTTATGACATGGTTAAAGCAATTCGCGAGGAGGCAGAGAAATGCGATGATATCAAGGCTCAGCCTTATATTGTTGCTGTCACAGCTAATGCTTTAAAAGGTGAGAAAGAGCGTTGTATCGCAACAGGCATGAACGACTACATAACTAAGCCAATTGAATTAAACGTTCTTGAAGCCACATTAGGTAAATGGCAGCCCGAAAAGCATATTCAAATGTCAGCTTCGCAAGAGGGTGATGATGACTCAACCCTACATGTTGACAATAAAAAAGAAGCATCAAGTGAGCTTTCTTCTATCATTCAACGAACACAGAATGATAATGAGCAATTTAATGACGTCTTTGATACGCCTCTTGAGGAAGCAAATACAGAAACATCTAATGTAAACACAACTTTTGACTCCGACCTTAATTGGACAGAAGAAATGCCTCAGCAACCACAAGCTACGATAGAAGATGATACCCATACTATAGATTTAGATGCTTTAACCGAAATAAATAATGATCAATTATCGTGGCAAGAACCTGAAGTAAAAGAAACAAACTCTACAAACACGCATGAAGATGACTACGATCTTGATTTATCAATGCAGTCTCACGAAGCCAGTAATTTAGATTGGCAAGAGGACGCTCCTTCTACACATGCTTCCTTAAATATAGCTGAAGAGGCTCTAGACCTGAGCCAATTTAGCGAAAGTGACAGTGACAGTGACAGTGACAGTGACTTAGAGTGGAAAGACGATCCCAACAACGCGCAAGCTGATGATCTCGAGAATGAAATTAACATCGAGAATATTGAATTAGACAGCCAAGCAAATATTGATTGGCAAAATCTCAATGATATTGATGAAACTGCTTCAGCCTCTTCCGAAGAAAAAACAGAAACCACTGTAGCAGATAATGCAACAGATACTGTAACTTTGCAGGTTGAAGAAACAGAAGAGGTTGAATCAGTTGCTCCTTCTCAGACGAGCTATTCAGCCGGTTCTCTAAGTTCAATTTCATTAGAATCAACTTGGGAAGCAGAACCTGCAGCCCAAGCCTCTGATAACACGCTCCCAACGCCAAGCTTTGCTTTAGCTCCAGAAGGGACTTCTCAGGATGCACTTAACTCTAACAACACTCAAGTAGATACTGTGCCTGAAATTAAAGTGCTAGTTGAAGGTCAGATAGAGGCGGATCCTACTAATGAAACCTCAGCTATTAACGCAGAGCCTAATGAGGTTGAACCTGAAATTATTGCCACTACCGAAAGTAATTTATCTTCAGAAGAGCGTACTGAAAATCAACAAATCGATTTCTCAACACTCTCTGTGGTCGATATTGATATGTTTGATAAATACGTCAATCATGATGAAGCGAAAAAGCTGCGCTTCTTTAGAATGTACCTTGAACAAAGCAGTGAGTTGATCCGCGATATTTTTGCTAATGTTATGACGCGTGAACAAGACAAGATCATCTCAGACTGCCACCAGCTCAAATCGATTTCAAGGACAGTTGGGGCAATGCAAGTGGCCGAAATCGCCATTCTATTCGAACAGGCATGTCAGGACCGCGAATTAAGCATTGATGAGTTAATTAGTTTCAGAGACAGATTAGACGATTACTACACCGATGCGATGATGTTCATGCAAGACTTCATCAAGCAACGCTCAGAGTAGATATGCAGATTATAAAAAGCCCGCTAGTTTCAAACTACGGGCTTTTTTATTGTGCTTATTGCTATTAAGAAAGATTCAGATTAACCACCATGCCAAAGCATATAAATCAGTTTAATCACCAAAGACACCATAACTAGGGGCAAGATATACTTACTGTATTTTTGCATCTTGTGTAGCCCAAAGCTCTCCTGATAACGCTCTAATAGTGGGATCAAAATCAATAAGCTGACAATTAAACTGCCTATAATAATCAGTACATTCATAAAAACTCCTGTTTTATACCAATACGCTTAAGTAAGTGATTTATTTTGAGGCAAGAAAACCTTGTTGGTAGCACCGCTCAAGCCTACTGCTATCGCTGAGGTGCCTACATTCATGAGGGCAAGGCAAATATTTTGTTATTTAGTTGCTCTAAATGAGACATATTTAACGCAGCTATCATCAGATTTAATCCCTCAAAATGATTAAGTGTTATTGCGAATTGGTATTGCTAAGCCACTTTACTAAACTATCTTCTTCTGCGTTGGCGCTGCCCAAGTACACGTTTTTTATCTCTGTCTTTGCGTGCCTTATTGGTATTCTTACGAGTATCTTTGACCTCTCGAGTCAAGTCAGGTTCAAAACCACTTAGCCATTGTGGTGTCAATCGCTCATCTAATAACACTTCAAGTTCTTCGAGAAGCCACTGCTCATCTTGGCTGACCAAGCTAATGGCTTTACCAGATCGCCCAGCTCGACCTGTACGACCAATGCGATGGATATAATCTTCAGCCACATAAGGCAGCTGAGCGTTAATCACGTAATCTAATGTGTTGATGTCTATACCACGCGCTGCAACATCAGTAGCAACAAGCACACGCACTTTACCTTCTTTAAAATGAGCCAATCCTTTATCTCGAGCACCTTGTGATTTATCACCATGAATTGCACTGCTCGGCAAACCGTCTTTAATTAGCTCTTTGACAAGGCTATCTGCTTGCGCTTTTGTTCGAGTAAACACCAACACTTGCTGCCAGTTGTTCTTACCAATTAAGTAAGCAATTACCGCTGCTTTCTTTTCTTCGTCAATGGCATAAAAAGTTTGTTCAATTGCCTCGACCATGGTGTTTTGCTGTTCGATACCTACGCGCTTAGGATCTGACAACCAACGACTGGCCAACTTCTCAACACTTTCATCTAAAGTTGCAGAAAACAACATGGTTTGTCTAGAATTTGGCGCATGACGCATAATACGTTTTATTTCACCAATAAAGCCCATATCTAGCATTCTATCAGCTTCATCAAAAACCAAATGCTGAAGTTGACTGAGTGACAAAGTGCCCTTGATCAAGTGATCTAATAAACGTCCAGGCGTTGCAATAACAATATCAACGCCTGCTCTCAATCGCTTTTCTTGAGGACCAATGTTTGCGCCACCGTATAAACACACCACCTTTAGTTCTGTATTGGCTGCATATTGCTGCGCATTCTCAGCGACTTGCTGCGCAAGCTCTCGCGTTGGCACCAAAACCAACGCTCTAACTTGACCAAGCAGAGTGTCATCACGTAACAGATTGTTCAGGAGCGGCAACATAAACGCCGCTGTTTTACCCGTACCGGTTTGCGCTGTTGCGATGATGTCTTTGCCTGAAAGCGCAGGTGGCATAGTCTGAGACTGAATATCGGTTGGGGTTTCGAACCCAAGTGTTTCAAGAGCAGAATAAATGGCAGGTGCCAAAGAAAAAGAAGAGAAAGACATAGAAATCACAACAAAAAATTCGATTGTGTGGAGTATAACAAAAACGCGCCTAAGGCGCGCTTTTGAAGTGTTATTACTTATTTGTGAATAGTTTTATAGCGTCGCTTTTCGCTCGTTATAATAAGCAATTAAATCGTCAATTGCCTGTTGGTCATAAGCTTTAATGCCAGACATCAGCATATGCTTTTCGCCACGACCGACTTTTTTTCCTTCACTGATGAAGTTAAACTTAAGAATGATCTTGCCTCGCTTGCCTTCGAATTCGAACTCAGGCGTACTCGTTTCTAATTCGACCGACTTTACGTTGATATCTTCAAAATGAATCGCCATTGATTCGTAAATTACCATTGGGCGCGTAGGATTGATCATCACCCCTTTTTCAGCCATCACAGGCACTATCATATGCGGGAACGTTGTGCCTGAGAAAGCCACGTAATTTTTCGTTAAGCTTTCAATTAAAGATGAGCATTGGCTTGTTTCGCCATCTCGTTTCACTGATAACATCACTTTATCGTTTGATGTTACAGCAAACTCATCTGCCGATTCAGGGAATTGAAGTTGTGACGTTTCGTCAATCATGCCTTCAAATTTGAAGTACATGTTCTCACTTACACCATAGCGTGATAATACCAATGAAAATAACAAATCACCTGGCACACAAAACTTCTTCGCATCAGCATCATGTAATGGATTAAAGTCATCTGCTACTTTTTTAGCGAATTGGCTACCCTGCTCACGTGTAATCGTGACAAATTCAGCTCTTTGTTGGTAGTAAGGCGTTAACATACATCTAGTTCCACAACTTTAAGGACAGGCTATAGTAGCAGAATAAAATGTTATAGAGGTCGTATCTGTTGTGAAATTGACAAAAAAGCATCAATAAAAAAGCCACTTTGAGATAAAGTGGCCTTTAAATTTAAATAAATCAATTTATTAGCTTACGCTTTTAGATAGTCGCGATATGCTTTTTCTAACTTCTTAGCTTGCTTTTTAGACACACCTATATGCTCAAGTGCTACACGTAAACGTGCACGAGACAGATCTGAGCCTAGAATTTCCATTGCATCTACAACCGACGTTGAAGATGTTTTACCTGTGACGGCAACAAAAATTGGCTCTAAGAAGTCTTTGATCTTTAATTCGTGGTGCGTTGCTATTGCTTTTGCAATTGCGAAGATCTCATCTTTTGTCCAGCTACGAAGGGCCTCCAATTCCCAAATAAAGAATTGAAGTGCCTGACGAACAACTTCTTCATCTGCTTTACCTGCAGTTAATAGCGCAGGGTCATATTCTGGAATACCACCCACAAAGTGACCTGCTAGGTCCACTAAGTCTGACAGTTTGTTAATGCGAGTTTTAGCTTGAGGTAAAATGCGGGATAATGTTTCGCCGTTGAACTTCCAATCAACAAAGCGCTGAATCAGTTCTTCATCAGATAAGTTTTCGCGGATCCAAAGGCCGTTTAACCAGTTTAGTTTGTCGATATCGAAAATTGGACCACCAAGCGATACACGCTTCATGTCAAAGTGTTCGATCATTTCAGCCAATGTGAACTTTTCACGTTCATCAGGCATTGACCATCCCATGCGACCTAAATAGTTAAGCAGTGCTTCTGGTAAGAAACCCATTTCTTTATAGTAGTTGATTGACGTCGGATTCTTACGCTTTGACAGCTTAGATTTGTCTGGGTTACGAAGTAGTGGTAGGTGACCAAGCACTGGTGCTTCCCAACCAAAATCTTCATATAGCTTTAATAGCTTAGGTGCTGAGTTAATCCACTCTTCACCACGGAAAATGTGACTGATCTGCATGTGATGATCGTCAACAACGTTCGCTAAGAAATAGGTTGGGAAACCGTCTGCTTTAAGTAGCACTTGCATGTCTACATTTTCCCACGGGATCTCAATCTCGCCACGCAAATAGTCGTTGAACTTAAAGCTACCTTCAGCCGGGATGTTCATACGGATAACGTAAGGTTTACCTGCTTCAAGGTTTGCTTTGATTTCGTCATCGCTTAACAACAGACCGCGACCGTCGTACTTAGGACGAAGACCCTCAGCCATTTGCTGTTCACGCATTTCGTCAAGCTCTTCGGCTGTTGCGAAACAATAAAACGCTTTACCATCATCAACAAGCTGCTGCGCAAACTGCTTGTATAAATCGCTACGCTCCGACTGACGGTATGGACCAAACTCACCGCCCACATCCGGTCCATGATCCCAGTTAAGACCTAACCAACGTAGGCTATCCATGATCGCTTGTTCGGATTCTGGCGTGCTACGTACTTGGTCAGTATCTTCAATACGAAGAACAAATTCACCGCCTTGTTGTTTAGCAAAACAGTAATTGAAAAGGGCAATATAAGCTGTGCCTAAGTGCGGATCACCGGTTGGTGACGGAGCAACACGAGTACGGATAGTCATGTGGTTTCTCTTAATTGATTAGACAATAAAATAATGGCGGGTATGCTAGCACACCCGCCATTATTCGACAAAAAGTTACCTAGTATTTTGAGTTTTTTTAAGCTGCTTTATCTAAGCCTTGCAAAAACGCAACTATGTCACTTGATTCATACATCCAAGTGACTTTACCCTGCTCTTCGATACGTAAACATGGCACTTTAACTTTCCCGCCTTGCTCAGATAGCTCTTGACGATAAGTTGCATTATTCTTTGCATCACGAGTTTCAACTTTTAAACCTTCGCGTTTAATGGCACGACGTACTTTTACGCAGAAAGGACAAGCTTCAAATTGATAAAGCTTAAAGTTCTCAGTTTTTGCATCAAGCTGTTGCTGTGCTTGTGCTTCACGTTTTTTACTTCTAGGCGTGAAAATAAAGTTTAAAAGAAGAATGATACGGCCTAAACACCAACGAACAAATTTCATAATAACTCCAACGCTTAAAAACCCCGCGGAGTGTATCACAAATTAAAACAATTCAATATCACAGTCAGAAATCGTTTGTGGTTCCAAGTTGAGCTGTTGATAATTAGTTACTTGGTTTCGACCATTTTCTTTTGAATAATAAAGTGCTTTGTCTGCCTTATTAACTAACTCTGATAACTGAAAATCATCACCGACCTGAATAAAACCAACGCTCATTGTGACATGACTCACTTGTGGAAGGCGAGTATCTGCCACTAGCTCTCTTGCTCTATCTAGTACTTTCAATGCTAACTCTGTGCTTTCCGTTGAAAATAAAATTGCGAATTCCTCACCGCCATAACGAAAAAGTAAATCATCAAACCGAAAATGCGACTTGAGTAATTGCGAGACCAACACAATCACTTCATCTCCAATTACATGCCCATAGGTATCATTTACTTTTTTAAAGTGGTCAATATCTAACATGGCTAGAAACCAACTATTTTCAGGGTCTGTTTTCTTAGTTTGCATACAGTTTTCACTGTGCATAATGTCAGTAAGTTGTTGCTCAAAACTCTGTCTGTTAAGTAATTGAGATAAGGGGTCTATCGCACTATTGTGAAGTAACTTAAGTTGCAAAAAGTAGACATCCAATATGTGAAATATTAACCCTTCTTCTTTTTCAGAAAGGACAATGCTGCCGGGGTTATTGACTTTATTGGTGACAATCAACCCACCTAAAGCTTGGATATCAGTTTTCGCGAAGAAAACAGTTCTTGAAGGCTGCTTTAATAATTTAATGTGTTCGGGTAAATCTTGAAGTGCACTCTTAAATAAATTTAACAATGTATTGCATTCATCTTGACGGAGCACTCCCGACGCATGGACGGTAAACTGAAATTCAATTTGCGCCTTAACGTGACAACACTTTTTACTAAAAAAATAAGCATCAAATCTGTCACTGAGCAACTCTTGTAAGATCAAACTAAAGCAAAGGTTTAAGTCAGATTCATTTTTTTGAGAGACTAGTTGTTTAACTAATCCATAGCCACAATTTGATGTTTGCATGAAAATATTAAATTTGGGTGCTTTTTTAGAGTGTAGATTGCCTTACTAGAAACACCCAAAAAATTTATAAAATCACTAGATCATCTCTGTGGATCACCACATTAGATAATGCAAAACCCAGTTGCTTAGCAATATCTTGACTGTGTAGCCCTTTAATTTGTTCAAGCTCCTGATAATCAAATGCACTTAACCCTTTTGCGAAAACTCTACCATCATTATCACTTAAGGTGACTAAATCACCACGAGTAAACACACCATTTACCCCTACAATTCCTTTTGCTAACAAACTTGCCCCTTGGCAAGTTAAAGCCCCTACAGCTCCTAAATCACAAATAATTGTACCTGTGGATTTTGGACCACTTAGTAGCCACTTTTTACGACCTTCAAGCGGTGCGTCAAACGTTAAAACTCGAGTACTTGGCCCTTCACCATTTAGTACATCAACTAAAATATTTGCTTCAGAGCCTTTTGCAATTATGGTTTCTATACCGGCACGCTGTGCAATTTGTGCCGCTTGTAGCTTAGTCGCCATACCACCAGTACCAAGCGATGTACCCGAATCACCTGCTAAAGATTTAACGCTATCGTTTATTTCGCTGATTTGGGTTATCAACTCAGCGTCTGGGTTAGAACGCGGATCAGCAGTAAACAAGCCTGCTTGGTCTGTAAGTAAAATAAGTTTATCGGCATTGGCTAATATCGCCACCAGCGCCGATAAATTGTCGTTATCGCCGACTTTTATTTCTGCCGTTGCCACCGCATCATTTTCATTAAAGATAGGAATAACATCATGCTTTAAAATCTGGGTTAAGGTATCTTTTGCTGTCAGGTATCGTTCTCTATGTTCTACATCGGCACGAGTCAAAAGCATTTGTGCTACTGGCACATCATAAAGGCCAAACAATGACTGCCACTGATGGACAAGCTGACCTTGACCAATTGCAGCGAGCATTTGCTTTTCACTGACTGAGTTACCTATGGGTGTGGGAAGTTGACTACGCCCGGCGGCTACGGCACCACTCGATACTATAACTACCTTATAACCACTTTCTCTAAGCTCAACACACTGACGCACAATATCAACCATTCTCGGTTTGTATAAATGCAACTTGCCTGCTGTTAGGACGCTTGTTCCCAGCTTTACCACAACCAATTTTCTGCTCATAACTCCCCCAATGAATACCTCATTGGTTATATCAGAGCCAGTTTTTTGCACAAGTAAAATTTATTCATTTCAGAGTCAATGCTAATATGCACACAGCTAAAATACCGCAGGTAATTACAGCAGTTTTTTTAACCTTCATGTTTAGGGTTAAAGTGACTTTTTTATGCACTTGAAAAAATTGCCACAAAGCGCAAAGCGCAAAGCGCAAAGCGCAAAGCGGTAGAATACAAATTAAAGAGTAGATATGAAGAAACATTCAAAGAAAAAAGAATTAATTATGCTGCCGCTGCTTTTTATCAGCATTTTGCTTTGTGTTGGCGGCCACTTTATTTTGCAACCCAATTATCAAGATAGCCACATCATTGAATACAGTTTAGCGGCACTGCCCTTTGTAATGTTTGCAGTTGTGATCATCGCCATAAAAATGGCCTTCAAAGCAGAAGAAAAAGAGCAAGACGATTAACTTGCTCGTGTTTTTCTATTTATAAAACCTGATAGCCAAACCAATCAGGCACCAGCTGTTGGGTTTTCTCGCTTGGCGTAAGGTGAATATTGTAACCAGTGTCAAATAAGTCGACGGCAAAGCAATCATCCACATCATACAAGTCATCTTTATGTCGGTGTAACATCCCCTGCAATAACTTTGATTTCGCTTTTTGCTTTGCCTCTTCGGCGCTTAATGCAACACACAGCATAAACTCATGTTGCTCGGCTAAACTGTCTGCCCGATACGCCCCCATATTCACAAAGAACAATCTTTCTCTTTGTAATGACGGCGTTTCACTGAATGTAATTTCATAGCCATCGACATATTTAACTGTCATATAGCTGTCCATATGCACTTTATTTTTATCTCCAACCCATTGTGCTTTTAATTTATCTAAACATGCTTCTATATTTTCACCTACGACAAAGCGTATATCGTGCATTTCAATATGACAGCCAGCTATTCTGCCACCCAAATAAACCATGAATAAATGCATTGTATTCCTTAAACATTAAACCAAAACAGCTTCACGCCTTGTATATGAGTGTATAGTGGCAAGATATATTGCTCACCGCAATATTGACGCAAGGCCTTAATGCACTTGATATAAATAACATGATGGAATTTAATATTCTGACTATTACTAAAAAACTGAAATCAATAGACAAGAAGAAATATAATGATAAAACCTCTCACGCTCTTAATAGGGTTATGTTTTACTGCTGTCAGTACAGCACATACAACCTTAATTCATAACGTTAACGGCTACACACCGACATTTGATGGCAAAATTGAACGTTTTTCTACTTTGGTGTTTAAAGATGGCAAAGTCGTTAAATATGGTGATAAAGACACAGTCAAACAATTTCCTCAGGCTGAAACCATTGATGGAAAAGGCAAAACTTTACTTCCAGGGTTGATTGACGCTCATGGCCACATAATCGGTCTAGGTAATAACCTGCAAAGGCTCGATTTACGGGGAGTTGCCTCTGCAGAAGCTGCTGGCAAAAAGCTGCAGGCTTATGCTAAAAACAACCCTGACAAGTGGCTAGTTGGCCGTGGCTGGGATCAGACCTTGTGGGATAACAAAGACTTCCCAACTGCAGCCGATTTAGACAAGTTTGTCAGCGACAGGCCGGTTGTTCTTACTCGCGTTGATGGCCATGCTATTTGGGTCAACAGTAAAGCCATGCAACTGGCTCGCATCACAAAAGCAACGCAATCACCAGATGGCGGTGAAATTATTCAAGTTACAGGTAAACCTTCAGGTATTTTCATTGATAAAGCAGAAAACTTAGTTTTAAAACATATCCCAAAACAGTCTATTGAACAAAAGCAACGCGCCTTATTTGCCGCATCAAAGCACTTACTTAGTTTAGGGATTACCTCAGCACACGATGCGGGTATTGACTATGATACCTGGCGCTTGTATCAAGATTTAGCAGCGCAAAACAAACTGCCATTTCGCATTTATGCCATGCTCTCAGCAAGCAGCCCAAAACTAGACAACATGTTAAATGCCGGTGTGATCAAAAAACAAAATGATTTTTTAAGTATTCGCAGCGTAAAAATTTATGCTGATGGTGCTCTAGGTAGTCGCGGTGCCGCACTCATCAAAGACTACAAAGACAGAAAAAACCACAAAGGCCTTATGCTTGAAGATAAACCTGCACTCGAAGCCTTAATGAGTAAGACTTTTAAACATGGATATAGCGCGCACACCCATGCCATTGGTGATAGAGCAAATCGCATCGTACTAGACAGTTATGAGCAACAATTTAAAACTGTCGGTGGCAAGTTACTACGTAACCGTATTGAGCATGCCCAAATTGTGCACCCTGATGATATTCCTCGCTTTAAAGAACTCGACATCATTCCTTCTATGCAGCCAGTTCATGCTACCTCTGATATGCATATGGCAGAAAAGCGTTTGAGCGACACACAATTACAAGGGGCTTATGCTTGGCAAAGTTTTCTGAAACAAGGAAGTAAAGTAGCCTCAGGCTCTGACTTCCCGGTTGAACTGGCTAACCCATTTGACGGACTGTATTCAGCTGTAACGCGCATGTCAAAGCAACAAACACCTGAAAATGGCTGGCGTAAAGATGAAAAGCTATCTCGAGAACAGGCATTAATCTCATTTACTCTAGATGCTGCTTATGCGGCATTTCAAGAATATAAACTAGGCAGTTTAGAAAAAGGTAAATGGGCAGATTTTATTTTAATCGACAGAGATTATTTTAGCGTGCCTGAAAATGAAATATTCAAAATTGCCGTTGAGCAGACTTGGATAGCAGGTGAAAAGCGTTTTGAGAAGAAGTAATTAGTGTGTTCTTTAGTGGCCTTAGTATATTTCATTGATGCTAAGGCTACTCAATTTTGCAATAGGCGATTATTGCTTACTCTGTCTAAAGAGCTTAATTAAATGGTAGATATTCACCAACGCTAATAAAGCATTGGTAAAAGCCACAGGCCAAGCTTGGATCATCACACCATAAATGGTGAAGCAAATACACCCAGTTAAATTTAACCAACGTAATTTAGTCACATTGGTCATCATTAATGACAAGACTAAAAAAACCGACGCCAAATACCCTAAATATTCCCAACTCATCGTTCACTCCAACAAATTTCATTCTTAATCAAAAAGTGCCACATCAAATTTTATTGAAATGCCTCGGCTGCAAAAATTAAGGTAAAAACTCAATAACCACTTAGCATAAGGCATAAGTCATGCTATCTTCGCAAAATGTGATTAACTAGGACAATTGTCCTAAGAGCCTTTTAGATGTTCCAATACCACTTTTCTGCCAATCTCGTTGAACAATTACTGCAGTTTGCAGGTAATACTTTCGTACACACTAAGAAAGATGTGCTTATTCACCAAGATGAACCATTAAGCAAATTAATTCTGGTCAGAAGCGGTACCGTCTCTTTTAGTTACGATGTTGGTAATGGTAGACGTTTATTACTTGGTCAGCTTGACTGTAATAATACCTTAATTGGTGAAATTGAAGCACTCAACAATCACCCTTGCACATACACGGTTACCTGTTTAAATGAAGTGCAGTACAACCTCATTGAGCTCAAGCATTGGCGACAATTATTGCTCGATCAACCAGAGCTCAGTTTATACACAGCACAAACTATCGCAGCTAAGTTCATTGAAAACCAAAAAGTGAATTTAGATAAGCTGCTACTTCCTCTTAGCTACAACATTGCAAAAGATTGCTTAATGCGCGCAGAAAACAGTAATCCAACCCTCCTCAGAGCCTACAGCACAGTAAATGCAGAAGCCGAACGTTTTGCTACTACAGAGCGAGCTTATCGCCGTGTTGTCACGGAACTAGTAGATAAAGGTCTAATAGTCAGAACTCCAGATGGCCTTAAGCCGGTTGACATTGATGCTCTAGACGACTTTGTCGACAGTTTTGCGTGCTGAGAAATATTTAAGAACGCCAAGTTTGCCAAGTAAATTAATTGTTATAACGAGTTACGCGAGCCCAAAAAAAGGGACTGATTTTAATAAAAAAATTAGGCGTCTAAATTTGTATATGAACTTTTAATAAAGTATCATTTAGCAGCTTGACGAATAAATAATGAACTATTATTCTCTAGTAACTAATTTGCATTGCGGGGCAAGGCATTCTTATATCTGCAACATAATTAGTGCACTCTCAGTTTACTTGAAATTAAAGGAAAAGGTAAAAATCATGGGAAACAAAAAGTTTAATCTTACCAAACTTGCCCTAGCAATGGGTGTTACTCTTGGCCTAGCAGGCTGTTTCAGTGACAATGACAACAACATTGATATCAAGCCACCGGTGCCAGAGCCACCTGTTACTGAAAAAGTAGGTGAAATTCCTGAAGGTACAGCAGCTGAAAAGCAAGCTGGCTTTTTCACAATTGCTGTAAAAAATGTCGCTGGTGAAAACCTAGGTACAGCTGAAGTACCTGTTACTGTTCGAATCACAAAAAATGGTGAAAACGTAGTATCGACCAAAGGTGAAGCGCTTACTGCGGAGCAATTACAAATTACATCTGGCCTTGGTATTTTCGCTGCTTCTTTAAGTGAAGTGTCGGCTGAAGGCACAGATATTACTGTAAATTTCACAGCTGATGGATACTTCAATAACAGTGCTGTTATTTCTCTTTCAACTGATAACACAGAAGTCGCTACGACCGTTATTTTAACACCTCGTGGAGAAGTTGAAGGTGTTGCTATCGCAGCTGAAGAAATTGAGTTAGATGAAACAGTTACTTTCGCCGACGACGGTACTATTGAAACTGCAGACGGCAACCCAATTGTGCTTGCAAAAACTGTTACTAAAGAAGATGCAACAGAAAAAGATGACAAAGGCGGTGTGTCTGTAAGTATCCCAAGCGGTTCTAAAATGCTAACAAAGAATGCTGAGGGTGAACTTGTTCCTCTAGCTGGTAAGCCTAAGTTAGCTGTCGCTTACTTTAACAATGAAGCTAGCTCTACTGCTGCTGCTAATGCTGATGATGCACCTGCTGCAGATCAAACAAGAACTACTTCTGCTCTAGACTTCTTCCCAGGTGGTTTAGACTTAGCTGTCCCTGTTCCTGCTTCTAATGAAGACGGCGCTGAAGAAACTGCTCAAGCTGGTGCCTTCACGACCGCAGGTTTCGTTGCTATCGAACTTACTGACGAAGAAGGTAACAAAGTTAAAGAGTTTGGTTCTACTGGTGAAGGCGAAGATGCTAAAAAGAATAGTATCGAAGTAAAAATGCAAGTAGACGTAAATACAGCTAACTCATGCCCAATGAATTACACTGGAGAACTTGCACAAGAAACTGTAGCTGCTTTCGCTAAAGACTCAGCAAAAGCAACTGATGGTGCATACTTCCGTAAGGGTGCTTGTATATCGTCAGATGGCACTGCGATTCCAGGTCGTACAATTAAAGCTGGTGACATTGTTCCTGTATGGAGTTATGACGCTGATGTAGCGGAGTGGTCTTTCGAAAGCTACGGTGTAGCTCAAGTAAATCCTGATGACGCTTCTGTGTTTGATGTTGCTGTTCAGGTAACTCACTTATCATACTGGAACCTTGACTTCTTCAACTGGCGTGAGCCGAACCGTGGTCAATGTGGCACAAATGGTCAAGTCAACTTCGACATCAAATACGCTGGTGGTACTGTTGATAACGTAACTGCTTTTGATTTACTTGTTGAGTCTCAGTCTGGTGGTTATCGTAAATATAAGCGTGGATACGAGTTCCCGTTCTATAACAAAGCGACAATTGCAAACCCACCTTCATTTTCTGTATTTATGCAGTTAATCAACGACGGTGCGAATGTGGTTGATGGTATTGAAGGTGAAACAACTGACAATGTTGTTGATGGCACTGCAAGTAGACTTAAGTTAGACGACGTTTGTGCTTTAGATGGCAAAACAGTTGTTCTTACACTTGATACACCGCCAGCTCGTGTAGATTTACCTGTTAAAACTCAGATTGTATGTTCTAACACAGATGAGTTTGATGTAGCACCTGAACCTGTTGCAACTTCTACATGGCTATATGTTTTAGACGCAAATAATAACTTTGTAACATATGCTTACACAGATAACAGCGGTTCAGCCACTATTGACAACCTTAAAGAAGGTACTTACAAACTTTCTGGTTATGACGCGGCTACATTTACATATGTGACTGGTGCTGAGTTCACTGTTGCTGAGGGTTCTGTAACTGAACAAGTACTAGACTTACCTACCACTTGTGATGTTATTGAACGTGAAGTAACTGGTACTGGTGGTTCTTAATTTATAAAGTAAACTGGACTTAAAGCCGTGCAATGCACGGCTTTTTTATTTGTCGAGTAAGCGAGTAAGCGAGTAAGCGAGTAAGCGAGCAAAAGCTTATAGATATATGAATGTACTACTAGCTTTTAATAGGTTAGGCTCTATAAATCACATAACTTAGCTTAGAGCACTCCAACCCCTAAATCTGGTTTTACATGTTCAATCACCATATAAGTGTGGTTTGTACCTACCCCTGGAATTTCAAC
>CAYZOE010000100.1:0-8013 GCA_964479805.1 uncultured Pseudoalteromonas sp.
TCAACCATAATTTTGCTCAGTAAAGTGTGTTTTTACGTCTTATTCGCGAATGCGACAAAGGGTTAAATTGAAGCTGAGAAGTGATTAACATATAAATTTTGAAACGAGTTCTGAATGACGAAATCTGGCTGCTTCTTTTTTACATAGGAAATGGACTGGCTTTTTAAGTTTAAATTTTGCCATGACCTCTCAAAGACATTTATGTTTACAATAAACTCCAGAGACCTGCATTCATCACTGTAAAAAAACATAGCCATCGAACTAGATAGCCCATCAAAGCCTAATACAAAACAACATGTTGTTATATCCGCTTACATAAATTGTCGTGACTTTAAGTTTTATTAGCGATAAATCATATTGTCTAAAAGGTTTAAAGGAGAAGAGCAAGTTAACTTTGAGTTTGTTGAAGTTCAAAGGTTTTAGCAATGAGCTTTTTACCTTATGATGAAATAGGTACAAACATTTCGTTATGTTATAACGCGAAAAATATGGAAAAATGGAATGAATAAAAAAACAATAACACTCGCTTTAGCAGGACTTTTCAGTGCAGCCTCTGCTAATGCATCCGATAATACAAAATTACTTCTCTCGCCAACAATCAGTAAAAATCACATAGCTTTTGTCTATGCAGGTGATATCTACCGCACAAATAAAAAAGGCGAAGAGGTTGTTCGCTTAACATCTCATGCTGCTGACGAACGCGACCCGCACTTATCTCCGAATGGTAAATTGGTGGCTTATACTGGCGGTTATGATGGCAATAGCGATGTTTACATTATATCTATTGACGGTGGTCAGCCTAAGCGTCTCACATTCCATAGTAGCAGAGATACTGTGATTGGTTGGGCAGATGATGGTGACAGCGTCTTGTTTACCTCATATCGTGAAACTGCCAATGGACGCACCGGGCAACTGTATAAAGTGAGCGTTAAAGGCGGTTTACCAGAGAAGGTGATGGAGGCGTCAGTCGCAAATGGTGACCTGTCTAATGATAACCGTTACCTAGCCTATAACCCTCATAACCCTGCGCATGGCGGGAGTAGTGGTTGGAGAAACCACCGTGGCGGAACAACGCCTCCAGTTTGGATCTACGATTTAAAAGAAAACAGCTATCAAGAGATCCCTCATGTAAATGCCAGCGACACGCATCCTATGTGGGTGGGTGACAAAGTGTATTTCTTATCTGATCGCAGCAAGCATAAACGCCTATATAGCTACGATGATGGAAAGATAAAACAAGTCAGTAAAAACAAAAACTGGGATATTACGAGTGCCGATGCCTATGGACGAGAAATTGTTTACAGCATGGGTGGTGAGCTTTATATTTTTGATAGTAAAAAGAAGCGCAGTAAAAAATTAGATATTTCTTTAAACCCAGATTTACCGCAATTACGTGCGTCATGGAAAAGCGCCATGCCTTCATTAACGAATGCTGCGCTTTCAACGACGGGTAAACGTGTTCTGTTAAGTGCACGTGGTGAGATTTTTAGTGTGCCTATCAAAGATGGCGCAACAAAGAATTTAACTAAGTCGAGCGGTGCTAATGACCGCGATGGTTTATGGTCACCAAAAGGTGATGAACTGGCTTACATTACAGATGAGAATGGCCTTTACCAAATTGTGATTACAGACCAATTTGGCAAAGAGAAGAAGCGCTTTGCTGCGAACGAAAGTGTGGCAGACGCAAGGCTTTTACATTTCACTGGTGATGGTAAACAGCTTGTGTACACCGATTCTAAAATGAATCTGTGGTTACTTGAGTTGGACTCAGGTAACAAAACCAAAGTCATGCAAAACATCAATATGAACGGCTTTAATACCGCAGTTTCAAAAGACGGGAAGCTGCTAGCCTATACCAAAACCAATGAGAATTATTTTAGAGATTTATATGTCTATGAGATTGCATCAGGAGAGCATGTAAAAATTACTGACAGCATGAGCCATAGTACGTCTCCAGCGTTTAGTCCTGATGGAGAACTTCTGTACTTTGCATCCTCGACTAATCATGGTCAAAACGCGTTCTTCCTTGATATGAGTACGCAAGAAAACCCGCAACGTTATGGTCTTTATGCAGTGGTATTAAAAGTGGAGGGTAAATCACCGCTATTGCCTAAACTAGCTGACGAAGATGCCGTTGAAGAAAAAAGTTCAGACGATAAATCAGCCGCTAAAGATGATAGCAAAGAAGAAAAAAGCGATAAAAAGTTAGATAAAAAAGAAGTAAAACCAGCAATAGATGCCCAAGGCATTGAAACGCGTATTGTCGCGTTGCCTGTGCCACAACGCTTCTACTCATCTCTCATTGTGGGAGATGACAAGAATTTATACTTTGTTGAGAACAAACAGCCTGGTAGCAGCATCGAAACTTCAGGTCGTGCACTGCGAGATGCAAGCTTAAAACGATTTAATACCAAAAAGCGCAAAGTCGAAGAAGTAAAAAGTGGCGTATTCAGCGTTCGAACTTCTCATGATGGTAAGCATCTATTGATGTTGAGCCAAGGCAACAAACTCAGCGTTGGTAAAGTGGCTGCAACGGTCAAAGCCAAAGCGATTAACACCGGTGGTGTGAAAGCGCTTATTGAGCCTCGCCAAGAATGGGCACAAATTTTTACTGAAGGCTGGCGCAATCAACGTGACTATTTCTATGATGCTAATTTCCATGGTTTAGATTGGCAAAAGGTATATGAGAAGTATCAGCCACTTGTTGAGCATGTCGGTCGCCGTGAAGATTTAAATTATCTGATGCGTGAAATGATTTCTGAAATGGAAGTCGGTCACAATGTTGTTTATGGTGGTGATGGGCATCGTGAACAACGTGTTTCTGTTGGTCTATTAGGCGCCGACTTTGTTGTTAAAAACAACCAATATACCGTTGGCAAAATTTACACCGGTGAAAACTGGAACCCGCACCTTAAAGCGCCGCTAGCAATGCCGGGCATTGAAGTGGCCGAAGGTGATGTGATCCATAGCGTTGATGGCGAGCCATTAACAGGTGAAGATAATATTTATCGCTTGTTTACTGGTAAAGCGAATACCCAAGTTCGCCTAGAAGTAAGTAAAACAGGTAAGCAAGAAGATGCACAAGTGGTTGTGGTCGAGACTATCAGTAATGAGCGCATGCTACGCCACTGGAACTGGGTTGAAGACAATCGTAAATACGTATGGCAGCAAACAGATGGTAAATCTGGCTACGTTTACTTACCTAATACAACGACGGCAGGGTATACTAACTTTAACCGCATGTTCTATCCGCAAACAGATAAGCCAAGCATGATCATTGATGAACGTAGTAATGGCGGCGGTCAAGCCGCGAACTACATTACGGATGTTCTATCTCGCCAATATCTAGCGGGTTGGAAATATCGTTCAGGCGATATGATTTTGAGCACGCCTGCTGGTGCAGTGTATGGCCCTAAAGTGATGCTTATTGACCAAGACGCAGGTTCTGGCGGTGATTTTTTACCCTACAGCTTTAGCCGTATGGGGTTAGGCACCCTGATCGGTAAAACGACGTGGGGTGGGTTAATTGGTGTCTCGGCGAATCGTAACTTTGTTGATGGTGGCAGAATGAATGTGCCTCACTTTAGGTTCTTTACACCAGATCATGAATGGCGTGTGGAAAATGAAGGGGTTAAACCTGATATTGACGTTGAGCAAGATCCTGTACTGGTAAATCAGGGCAAAGATCCACAACTTGATCGCGCTATCAGCGAAGTATTAGAGCAGTTGAAAACTTATAAACCAGTTAGACACACTGTCGCACCAGCGATGCCTAAAGAGCTAGGAAAATAATTTAGGTTTAAAATATTAAGTTATTTTTTATTGTAAAAGCCCACTTAAATGTGGGCTTTTTATTTTATTTAATCCATTCAGGCAACCTATACAAGCTTGAAGAAAGCACCTCGAGTGTTCGCAGCAAAGTCTTAACTCTGTATCAATCAGTATTGATTGAGTACAGCTTTGAAGATTTATAAGTCATGGTCTCAGTGAGCCAACCTTTCATTGAATTCACGCTAATATAGTATTCTTGCCAACCATATTTTCCTTCTCTTTCATGAGTTTGTTCGTTCGGATAATCGCCCCCAGAGCTAATTCCTGCGATGTGATATCCAGATGAAAGCTTAACTAGGGCTGGGCTGCCACTATCGCCCGGGCCATTAATACCTTCTAGTGGTAATGCGTTTTTGCTGTTAGGTGCGTCAAACTTGAAAATCAGATAATTGCCATCGACGGCATCTATTCTATTGTGCGCTACCCGAAGCTTTCTGTCGTTTACTCTGTCTTTGCGAGAGACGCCTGCTAAACCATTACCAAAGTCGCCCCAGCCCATTACTTCTATGATTTGGTTCTCTTTTACCTTTGATTCAAATAGTGGGAATGTTTTTACATTTTCAATTGGTTGCTTAAGTCTTAACAAAGCTATATCGAATGATGAGTCTTTAACCTTGTTTTCAATGTCGATGATTTTGCCTTGCTCATCTTTTATTGCTTTCATGTAGCCATATTCAGGTGGTAAATGAATTGAGTGAAGTTCAGTTCTGTTACCCGCTATTTCAAGCTTACTGCCAGGCTCCAATAAAATAGTACATTGCGATGCAGTAACAGCCCATTGAGGTGCCAGCAAAGTTCCGACACAGTTTTTTATTTTGCCGTCATCCTTCAAAGGAAAGATAGCGGGGTAATCACTTGCTTGTTGTACGTATTTATCGTCACTTACATCGTGCCGAATTATAATGGCATTGGTGTGCAGACTGGTTGTGATCAAACCACCGATAATTAATTTGCTTATTAAGTTCATGTCTATCCCTTACTCTTCATGTGTTTAGAGTTATGAGATAGCAAGTGGAGTGCCTAACTGTAAAATTATGATAATTATGAGCTTTAGTTTTTTATAGTGATTTTGTGCTGGTATGCTTTTGCGGTTTCGATAAGGTTTTTATGATTTCGTGAAATTAGTCGAAGTGTTACTTAGTAGCGCTTATTATAAAAGTAAGGGCTCTCATGATGTGAGAGCCCTTACTGTTTTAACTTTGCTATTAACTTAGCCGATTCATTTTTTGACATATTATTCCGCATTGATCGAAAGCAAGAGCTCTTCGTTAATTTGCGAAGCAGGAAAGAATAAATATTGCTCTTTTTCAAACCCCGTTTGTGGTAGCCACTCAATCAATAGCCCTTGCCAGTTTCTGTTGAAGCTAACATTTATTTGTTTTGTTTGCTTAGGACGCCAACTGGTAAGCAGTGTTTTACCATCAGGATAATAAATATCGTTTTGTTCGTCATAAAAATCGGTGCCGTGGTATATGTTTATGACACCGTTTGTTTGAGGTAAGTCGGTAAAAGAAATACGAACATCTTTATCCACCCGAAAATCAAAAGATTGAGGAGCAACAAGCTGCGTTGTATCTAAAGTCTCGTTTGTTTCAGTATTTCCACTGCTGTCAGTTGTTTGAGTATTGCTTTCGTTGTTTTCTGGAGCCTGCGAACTGCTCTCTGAACCACCGCCACACCCTACAAGCAATGTGAGAAAGATGATATGTGTAATAAAATTAGTAAGCTTCATCTTATTTTCCTCTTACTTGTAAATATAGTTTACGACTGAGCGTGCGGGTTTATACCAATCAGTATGACTGGCTCCGCTATTGATTACCCACTGTGCAAAGTCAGGGTAACCTTTTTGAATATCCTTTCCTTCTAAGGGTTGCTCAAAGTCATCTAGTACATTGATTGCCCAAGGGAAATTATTTGAGTTTACGAATGAATTTGTGGCGTTACTATTATCGTCGTGAAGACCGAACTGCACTTGATTAAATAAGCTAGTGCCAGAAAACTCTTTCAGATGCACCTCCCACTGGCGCCCTGCGAATTCACCATGGGGCTTACCTTCAGATGCAAATATGAATAAGTCATAAGGGGGGAGGCCGACGGAAGATTCAGCGACACTCTGGTTAAACTCAACATTGAGTACAAACTCACTGCTGATGACATTCTTACAACTTGGCAAAGTTCTAAACATATTGCAGTTAGTAGAGACATCCTGCCAAACATCTGCGGATAAAATAAAGATAACTTCACTTGCTGCTTCTTCTGGCTGCAATGTGACTGTAGAACCTGACTTTTGCAGTGTTGCTGATTTGATATTTGATTTTGTTACGTTTGGAAAATGCAGTGCAAAGCCATTGTGATAGTCAGCGCCAATGGCTTGTATTTTATATTTTAACTCGAGTGATAAAAGATTGTTATTGGCATCTTTTTCTAAGTAGTATCTATATTTAATAACAAGGTCATTAAAATCATAATCGCCCATTTTTGGCCATCTATCTTCAAACATAATAGTTGCGTAGCCTGACGCCGACGGGTAGTAACTTGATGATGTAGTAGGAGTGAGGTCTTCTTCAATGAGTAAATTATAGTTTGTGTCTGTGACTGTTCCGTCATCATTGATACCTTCTAAAGCACCAACAGGCGTAACGTCTAATGAAAAAATCATATCGTTGAAGTCGTTGTCACCCTGCATACGATAATAATCTTCAAACGCAATCACCAAGAGCTCGCTTTGTGTGTCATAGAAAACGACATTATGTTGTTTGACTCCTTCAGGTTCAGGGTTTAAGTGCGGTAAACTGTAAAAAGCTTGAGCCCAATATCCTGAACTCTCAAGTTCGGCATAGCTACTTGTGAATCCCCAACCATTTGGAATAACAAAAAAGCCCATAGCTTGGCCTGCGGTTAATTTTATATCTAAAGGTACAGTATCGCCTTGGTCTAATAGCCCGGCATTAGGTTTAGATGCGTTAGGAAAAACGATTTTATGTTCTGCAATATCGGTGAAAGTTTGAGGGGGTGAATTTGGATCATATAAGAAGTAACCGAAGGTGTTTCTGAAATAGGCTCCTTCGTTTAAAAATGTAACACTTACGGTTGCTTGTCCCTCAAAGTCATTGTCTATAACCAAATTACTCTTTGAATCAGTGTCAATATAGTCGGGGTTTACTCGGCGTCCATCAGGGATCTTCGCATAAATATCGGCTAGAAAAGTAGCAGGTAGCTGGTCGTTAATATTGACAACATTGAGTGGTTCGCCTTTAACATTATAACCTGTGTTTCTATCACTTACCCAACTGATGTTGATAGGCCCTAAGCGAGTATCTAAAGTATCGGGCTCTGCACTTACTAAAGTTGAAAAAAAGCTAATGACAATGCATACGAGTAATGGCTGATAATAAGTCATATTAGTTCTCTCGCTTCTTTATTAATACATTAGTTTCAGCAAATAATAGACCCATGTTTTTTTTCATATTAATTAATGGTTTATGTATTTTTTGTAAGGTGGTTTTATGAATGTGCATTGCATTTTGCGAAAAGTTTAATGAGTACGCCTTTTGGGCTCCCTTTATTACTCTGCGACGTTGCAAATCAATAGAGGTAAGATGGCGTTATTATAAGATAGGCTTAACCTGTGAAAACGTTTAAATGAGAGCGATTTTCATACTGGCGTGATTTTTGAAACAAACATGAGTGTGATAAGCAAATTACAAGGAACGCACTATGTTGATTTACAAAGCCGCAGGCGCTAGTCCATTATCGACCCAAAATAATATTGAAGATGGGCAAAAGTTGTCGCAAAGCGGCAATGAAGAAGGCCAATTTAGCCAAGCAATTGCCGCTGTGATGCCGATGCAACAGGTTTCTTCAGTTAGCCAGCAATACCAACAAAAAGAGTTACAAACGACCATACGTAACGAAAGTTTTTTGGGGCAAATGCAAGAGGCTATTCTAATGCAAAGACTTGGTGTTGATATGGAGAAAATAAAGCAGTTGAGAGAGAAACTCGATGAACAGAAAGATCAGTTTGAAGCAGGTGAAATTTCTGAGAAAGATTTTAATGAAAAAACTTCTGAGATAGAGAAGATGATTGCTGAAGAGTACCAAAAAGGACAGGAGCGAGCGCGGGCATATGAGCAAGAGAAAGAGAGTTTAAAAGAAAATAAAGTGGCAGAATGATAGAACTTT
>CAYZOE010000100.1:8113-17373 GCA_964479805.1 uncultured Pseudoalteromonas sp.
GCACCTTCTAGCTAGATGTTGGTTCAGCAGTTTTTAAAATTGCTTATTTCACTTTGCGCGAAGGGATGTACCCGCTTCGCCAGCAGTCATTAACCCTTTGCACCTAGAAGCTAAATGCAGACTCGACAGTTTTTAAAATGACTCATTTTATCTTGCGCAAAAGTAACCTTGCCTCGCAACGTGTATTTTGCACAACTATACTGGTACGATGAGTTTTTACTCTTAAAACAAATAACCATAACAAAGGCGACATCATGCAGGAATTCTTTGATAAGTTTGCAATTAAAACTAAAGTACATGTGGTGTGGGGGGAGATGGATGCATTGGGGCATGTGAACAATGTGTCATATTTCCGCTATTTTGAAACCGCTCGAATCGACTTTTTAAAACAAACTGGGCTTCTGTCTATTTTATCAGAACCGACACATAGCCCGGTGTTACGCGACACTTACGCTCAATATAAGCGGCCGGTGACTTTTCCTGATACCTTGTATATTGGTTCATATATAACCGATATAAAAGAAGATCGCTTTACTATGCGTTATGAGGCGTTTAGCGAGTCTCAGCAAGCCATTTGTACAACGGGTTATGCGAACGTGGTCATGTTTAATATGAAAACAGGTCAAAAGTCGCCAATTCCAGAAAATATGCTGACTATATTAAAGCAATATGAAATGAATAATGAACAATAGAGAAATTGAATAGAAGTTTTAATTTATTGACAAAAGCAAGTAAAACGCAGTTAAAACACTACGTTTAACTTGATTAGCGCCTTAGGCTACTTTTTTATCCGCTTCTTTAGGAAATACTTGATGGTCTCGAAGTTGGGGTAGAGGGTTGCGGGAGCCCACGGCTTCTTCAATAGAATTAAAGCCATCAGCTTTGAGCAGCTTGACTAGGCCTCGGTTGATCTCATTAATATTCTGTGGACCATCGAAAATCATGGTTGTGATCATATGTAGTAAGCTAGCACCCGATGTAATTTTTTCATAAGCATCTTTTGCATTGAACACACCACCTACGCCGACAATAGTAATCTGCCCACGAGTGCGTCGATAGACGTGACGGATCACATTTGTTGATATCCGTTGAAGAGGCAAACCACTCATGGCACCTTTACCTTTAGGTAATAGGCCTAGGTTTGTAGGGTATTCAGCAGCAATATGCTCACTGTTACTCTCAGGCTTAGCAAGGTTAGTCAATACCACACCTTCTAATTTATGTTTTAGTACGCCATCTATAATTATGTCTATTTCTTTAATTGATAAATCTGCAGCGAGTTTAAGGTAGATAGGTTTACTTGAAATAGGACGAATCTTTTCATTTACAGCCGTTAGCAAAGCGTCGAGGTTATCAGGATCCACAAACGGTTCACCATCTTGCGTATTTGGACAACTAATATTGATGGTGTAATAGTCACCAATATCTTTAAATAACGTCATTGTTTTTAAGTAATCACGTATTGACTCTTGTAAGTCAAATTCAGGTGTTATATTTGATTTAGCTGCATTTATGCCAACACGCAGGCGACCAAAATCAACATTTGCAAGGCGCTTTGAAATTTTTTCTGCACCAAAATTATTTAATCCATACCACACAACGATTGATCTTGATTTTACCATCCTAAATAAGCGCTTGCCTGGGTTACCCGGGCATACTTCTCCAGTAAATGAGCCTAATTCGGCTAGACCAAATCCTAAAGACGGGTAAATACTGGTTAATTCGCCATCTTTATCAAATCCAGCGGATAGACCTACTGGATTTCTATATTCAATGCCATCAACTTTTATGTTTAGGCTTTTGTGACCATAGTCGAAAAGCAGTGTTGTAAGTCCTCGTGTAACTGGATTGCTCCCTAGAAACACGCCAACACGTTTTAGAGTGTAATGTGCATTTTCAGGGTCCATCAAGAAAATTAGTGGTCGTGCTAGGCGATAGAATAATCGAAATATTTGATTACGAATGCCAATAATAAAACTCATTTTAAGTCTCCATGTGTGTTTAGGGTGGTGTGAAAGACTGTGTACTATTTATAGAATATGATCTGTAAATAGTAATAGCAATAAAAACAATTATCATTTAACCTTTGTTTGTGTTCTCAATGTGGGATATAAAAATGAAGCATCTTTTAAGGCTCATAAAGCAGAAAATAAAGCCTCATAAACAAATCAAAGGGCAAAGCGATAAGGTAAGTCAAAAGTTTAAACAGGTATGGCAAGCTCAAAGCGACGTCTATTACTTATTTGATACGATTAAACTTTGCTATCGGTCATCATCCGGACAAGTAACAATAGAACAAATTCCTTTGGATGACTTGAAAGCAGTTATTTACTCTCATATTCCTTTGATTGCGGATGGTGAAAGCTATAGTGTTTCAGTATGCGCGGTTGGTAGTGAAGTTTGTGGAAATAAGAGGCGTGTAAAAGCAATTGCCAATGCAGCCATATTCAGAGCGAGGGCTCACACTTCTCAAGCGCTTATTCAGGCGCCTGACTGGCCATTAGATCGTGTATTTGATGAGTTAACTCAATTTGACTTTGAGAAGGGAGTTCAACGCTACAATAATATTTCTTTAATGGATTTTATCATGCAACTGCAATCTAAAAATGAGTCTACAAATAGTCTAGGTATACATAATTCAGGGATAAAAAGTGATAATTTTAATTCATTGTTTAGTGAAAGTGAGCTGCGATCTTTAAGAAAGTTTGGGGCGTTTTGATACATAAAATTTAATCGTAAATTTATCTTCTTAAAACATCAAGAACTGTTATTTTCTTCTCTTTAGGAAAGTTATGAACCTTTGCTCTCGCTTTTTAACAATATTATTGACCTGCCAATTATCTGCCTTATTAGTAGGTTGTCAGCAGACTAAACAACCTCCTTCGTTAGCCAGTGGAAAAGCCTTAAATACATTTTATGATTATTACATTCAGCACTCACCTAGCATGGAACGCTACTCTCTTTTGGAGCTTGCAGATTTTTCGAAAGATGCAGATGTTATCTTTATTGGCGAATACCATTCACATAGCGCTTCTCATAAACTTCAAGCAGAGTTGCTTTCAGTACTATATGCACAAAGACAGCAATTAGTGGTGTCTATGGAGCAATTTGCTCGGAACAAACAGGGTACATTGAATCAATATCTCAGTGGTGAGATTGGCGAGCAAACTCTGATACGTGATGGAGATGCCTGGGGTAGTTATCAAAGTGATTATCGTTCACTGGTTGAGTTTGCTCGTGAGCACAATCTCCCTGTCATAGCAGCAAACACGCCTTTATCTATTGTGCGATGTGTTGCTAGAAAAGGACCTGAATCGCTAAAGTTATTAGATGAAGAGCATAAATCTTGGGTGGCTAATGATATTAAGACAAGCTCTTTCAGCTACAGAGAAAAGTTTATGCAAGCTATGGGAGGGCATCGCCCTAACAATAATAAAAGAGTTGTGAAGTTAGGAAATAGCTTTTTTGCGCAACTAGCACGAGATAACACAATGGCTGAGTCAATCTATCTTGCCAAGAAAAAGTTTCCGAATAGCCAAATTATTCACATAAATGGTGCGTTTCACAGTAATTATCACTTAGGAACAGTGGATGCTCTAAAACGCTTAGCCCCTGAATTAAATGTAATAGTGATTAGTCCTCACTTTTTAGATGAGGCTATGGAGTGGGACAAGGGCGATTTTGTATATACGATCAAACCTATACCAGCTCGTTATGTAAAAAAGCACAACCGCGACAAGGCTATTTCGAGAATGATGTCTAAAAGAAAACAGTCGAGCTGCGAATTAATTAATGAGTAACAATTAGAGTCTGATTACTGAATGTTGCGTTATTAATATTAAAAGGTTGAAGTAAATAAAAGTAAAGTTGATAATAAGTCTTATTTAATTTTATTTAAGTTATTTAGAATGAGTGATTTAAAAAATTGGCCTGATGATACAGATGGTGATGTTTTTCGTATTCTTGATGAGAGAAATTTTGATTTTGAATCTGAGCAAGATATCGAATTTTCAATTGACTTTAGATCTTGGCCTCTAAGTATTAAGGCTCAGCAGAAAGCGTTAGAAAAACTACCAGGTTCTAAGTTTATTGAGCTTGATGAAGAGTACCAAGACGATGATATTAATTCAGGATATTTATCATACATTATAAAGAGTCGAGTAACTTATGAGTTAGTTACTGAAGAACAAAAAAAATTATCTAACATATTCGACGAGCTGGACGGGTACTGTGATTCGTGGCGTGTTTGTAGTCCTTGCGGTGGATGAATCAAATACTATAAGTAATATGATGTTATCAATGTTTTAGTTCGCTATTTATTTAAAGTTCTACAGTGTATATTCCGACATCTCTATTTTATGTAGCTCTAGAGATATTATGGGAAATCGCAAAGGAATAACGCAGTTAAGCTTTTTTTTTGGTAGAACAGATTACTTAAAAGCTAGCTAAATTCAGCTAGCTTTTTATAAACACAAAGCAGTGCTATTGAGCATTATTGCCTCTTATATAGTTTATTTTTGGAAAACAAAGGCAACCTTACCTAGTATCCTATATTTTCACATGAACTCCTTTAAGCTATGATCTTAGCACCAAAAAGCCAGTTATATTTTCAATGTCAAAGTTAACCGCGAAGCAGAACATCAAAACCATTGTGGCTGCGATTAAAGCTGAAGAACAATCTCTTCGAGTCCGTTTTCCTATTCTTAACCAGCAAAACTGTATCGCAATGACTATTATGTTGCTGTCACTTTTTTCGCTCATTGGCATTGGTACGCTGTATTACTTTGCATTTATTCCAGCGTGGTTGTGCATTATTTTATCGGCTTTAATCGCGTCTATTTCCCATGAGTTAGAGCATGATCTCATTCATAAACAATATTTTAGCAATAGACCACTGCTTCATAATTTTATGATGTTGACGGTGTGGTTAATGCGACCTAATACGGTGAATCCTTGGTACCGCAGGCAAATACACCTTCACCATCACAAAGTATCTGGCACTGAGCAAGACTTAGAAGAACGCTTAGTCGGTAATGGCATTAAGTCGCTATTTTTAAGAGCTGTGGTGATCATGGACGGGTTGCTCGGTTTGCTAATTAACTCCAAGCGTTTTAGCAAAGAGATCAAAGGCTTTAAGTTTCTACAGGTGTTTAATGCCGGTTTTCCAATCACCTCGGCCTATTTTGCGATATTATATGGCGTGATTGCTTATCATGTAGTGCAGCTTATTCAGCCGTTTGAATTGCCTCTTTGGGGCGCAGATATTCTTGCAATGGCTGAGTTTTTAATGGTGGTACTGATTGTGCCGAACATGATCCGCTCAACATCGCTGAACTTTGTGACTTCTTCAATGCATTACTATGGTGGTGTGACTAACCTGCTAGAGCAAACGCATGTGATCAGCAGCCGCTGGTTTTTACCTTTCCAGCTTTTCTGTTTTGATTTTGGTCGTACGCATACCATTCATCATTTTGTGCCGAATCAACCTTTTTATATTCGCCAGCTAATTAGTAAAAAAATACAGCCGGTTATGGCTGAGCATGGTGTGCGCTTTAATGACTTGCAAAGCTTAAAGCATGCTAACCGATATTTAGATAAGACTGAGTAGGGTAGCCTTATGATTGCGAAGGTTTATCTCGCGCAAGGGCAGATCAGTTTCACTGATGTTGGCTTTATCGATTATTTAACTGCTTATTTCACCTTGCGCAAAGAGAATGTACTGGCTGCGCTCGCAGTCATAACCCCTTTGCACCTTTCTTGTTAGATAGAGCATAACTCATCGGCTGCTAAACTTGCTCATTTCACCTTGCGCAAAAATAACCTTGCTTCGCAACGTGTATTTTGCACTAAGGAATAAACTGTTACATAGTTAAGATTGCGACTATGAGGGCTTTCAATTAGTTTAACTGCATCAAAATCATATCTGTAATCCTAATGAATGAAGTAAAGCAAAAGCGTGTCGATATCTCGCCAGGTCATTATGCAAGCTTAACTTACTACTCCGCAAATACTGAAATGGCGATGCATGAGCATAAAGGCCATCAGGTATCAATTGTTCTTTCTGGCGCCTTGGCTGAGTCTGATAATCGGCAGCATAAACACGTATTTACACCGAGCCTATGTACTAAGCCTGCTGAGTTTGGTCATGCTAACCAATATGGAAAGCAAGGGGCGTTGATATTCTCATTAAACTTTAGCAAGCACGTTTTTAATGAATATGCTGATGGTGTAGATATTGATTGGCATTGGCAGCCCTTAACTGCAAAGCCATTACTACAAATGGTTAAACATTCAGTGAAGGGGCTAATGGTAAATAATGAGTCATTTCAGCAGCAGTTATTGTGGGATTTGTTGGCCATTAGACAAGGAGCGGCTTTAACTACTGAGCGAAACAAAGCGTCTTGGCTTGTAAAAGCTAAACAGTATATTGAACATGCACCTGAGAACCTGAATCTAACTCAGTTAGCGGTAGAGTTAGGCATTCATCCTGTGTACTTTTCGCGGAGCTTTCACAAACACTTCGGTTGCACACCTAGTCTGTATCAGCAGCGATGTAAGGTTTCTCGTGCGATACGTCTTTTATCTCAAAACAAAATGCTGGTTGAGGTTGCACATGACAGTGGCTGTTCTGATCAAAGTCATTTAACACGATTATTTAAGCAAGAAGTCGGTTTTACACCGCGTCAACTTAAACAATTAATTGCAGGTTAAATCTATACAATAAAATAGTAAGCGTAGATTCTATGCTTTTGCTGATTTTTTTGAACAAAGGAGTAAGTCATGTATATAAAAGGCAAGGCTATTTTACTATCTACGTTATTAGGTGCTAGCCAGTTGAGCTATGCTATCACGCCGCAGCAAGCCGCCGACAAATTAGAGCAGTTTATTGGTAAAGTACCAAACCTTGGGCCTGGTTATGCAATCGTAGCTGTCAGCAAAGATGAAGTGTTGTTAAATCATGTTCAAGGTATCAGAAATATCGACACTAAACTGCCATTGACGGTTAATACACCGATATATATCGCATCTCAAACTAAAGCATATATGGGTCTATTGGCGGCTAAATTAGATAATCAAGGCATATTGAAGCTTGACGATACCATTGCCAAGCACTGGCCAAATATCGCTCTGCCAGAGGGAGTTGACTCTAAACAGTGGACGTTACGAGATTTATTGACTCACCAATTTCCAATTGACGCCGATCAGATTGTTATTTTAGAAGCTTATGTGACAGAGGTTGATTATAAAGACTATCCAGACTTAATCGCAAAACATGCTAGCAAGCGAGAAGAGGGCTATGACTACACAAACCTTGGGTACAATATCTATGGTGCAATTTTGCACAAAGCTACGGGCAAAGCTTGGCAAGACTGGCTACAAGATGAAATATTTACGCCAATGGGGATGATAAACAGTTCTGCTCGTACTTCAGACTTTTCAATGAAGCACCTATCTTGGAATCATATCTGGCAAGGTGAAGAAAAAGGTTGGCATTTAGTGCCACCTAAAACAGACGGTAAAATGCAATCAGCGGGTGGCCTAGTGGTTTCAGCTAATGATATGGGTAAATGGCTGCAGTTACAGTTAAACTCAGAGCTGGCTAATAAGTCGGGTTTTAACCCTGAGACGGTGAGGTTGGCTCATACGCCAGTTGCGAAATTAGACCCAAAAGCCAAAAACCCTTATGAATTGCCATGTCATGGTTATGCGCTAGGGTGGAGTGTCTGTGATATTTATGGACACACCCTATATGCTCATGGTGGGGGTTATACAGGCGCTCGCACTATGATGGCATTTTCTCCAGACTTAGGTGTTGGGATTGGTGTGTTCTCTAATTCAGATAATATGACGGGCTGGCTAACCAGCAGAACCATGGTGCAGTTTTTTCAGTATTTAACAGAGCATGAAAAAGCAGAGCATATGGCCAAAGTGCGTCAGGAAGGTTATCAAGAGCGAATAGATTGGCTGCTAAATAGAAGAGTGAAAAAAAATAGTGACACGCTAGAAGAGTTTACTCAGCAATCTGGAGCTGAAAACTATAAAGCAACGAAAGCTGACTTGGTTAAGCTGGTGGGTAATTATCAAGGCGATGATAAGTACAGCAAATTGGCCATTTCAATGTCTTCAAATGGAGACTTGAAAGGCAAGCAATACGATTATGAATTTAATATAACAGCTATCTCTTCAAACTTAATTCTTGGGCAAAGCACGCCATTTAGTTCATTGAACCCGATTAATGTAAAATTTGATGACAGTTCAAAGCAGGTAAAGAGCCTGATTTGGCAAGATGTTGAGTACCAAAAAATCAGTGATTAGATAAAGTGCATATGGTGGGACTTGGTGAGAGCTAATTTAAAAAGTGCGAAGCAAAATCAGCGCCTACAAAGAGATTAGATTTTGTAGGCGCGGGTTTACCCCGCGTAAAAGTAAATCAGCTTTACAAGCGTTTGCCTGAACAATTTTTATAGTTGCTTATTTTAACTTGCGTGCATGGAATGTTCTCGCTCTGATCGAAGCCATAAACCCTTTGTTCCTTTCTTACTTCGATGAGATACATCTCAGCAGCGGCTAAACTTGCTTATTTCACCTTGCGCAAAGAGAGGGCTTTCGCTTCACTCGTAGCCATAAATCCTTTGCACGATTTAATGCACAGTGATTGGTAGGTCGTTTACTACTAAAGATTGGCCGTTTTGTTTGGCGCGGATAAAGCTTGAGATTAAAACATCATTCGATAAAGTGTTAATGTCGGCAACCTCTTCAACCATACAGAAAGAAATAGAATCCCAGCCTAAATTTTTAATGAAATTTTCATGCTTATTCATATTGTCTTGATAGTTTTTATCTGTGGTTAGAAAGCCTATTGAATGCTTATTACCAAGTTTGTATTTAATGTTGTTGGCAGTTGCACATTTTGCATATCCGCTTAAGACATAAATTGTATTTTCTTTTTGTTCCACTGTGATGTCATGCCTAAATGAGTTTTGGGATTTTATTTGTATGCATTTTTTAAACCAAGCTAGATAGTTTCCTTAAACCTTCTTGTATTCATTGAAAATTGGAGGGTTTTTTAGAGAAGTGAGAAGTTAGTTGAACACTAAGCGTCAATTTATTGTGATGCTCAATGAAAGATAGCCTCATTTTTAATTTTGACCAGCTACGTGGTTTTTTCTTCTGTGAGTTGGTTAAATGGCTATTATGCTGGCACCGTGCGGGTTTAAAGCAGTGTGGTGAGCTGGTGCTCTCTTCAAGATTGTAAGAAA
>CAYZOE010000101.1:0-16888 GCA_964479805.1 uncultured Pseudoalteromonas sp.
CTTATTGCCTAAGTTATGTCGGTTCGAGGGTTGTGCAAAAATTAAGACAGCAATTGTTTGAGCATATGCTTTTCTTGCCTGTTTCATTTCATGATCAGCACTCTAATGGTGAACTGATATCTAAAATCACATTTGACACTGAACAAGTTCAACAAGCCATTACTAGAGCCTTACAAGTCATTATCAGAGAAGGCGCGTTTGTCTTTTTCTTACTGTACGTTATGTTCGAAGCGAACTGGAAGTTATCGTCAATATTTTTAACAGTCATTCCTGTAGTTGCAATAATTGTGGCTGTAGTCGCAAAACGTTTTAGAAAAATATCAAAGAATATTCAAGACGCCATGGGTGGGGTGACTCGTGGCTCAGAACAGATGTTGGCAGGCCATAAAGTGATCCATGGCTATGGTGGCCAAGATAAAGAAATTGCCAATTTCGCTCAAGTAAATAATCAAAACCGTCAGCAAAGAGTAAAAATGGATGCAACACGAGCTATCAGTGTCTCTGTTATTCAGTTTTTAGCGGCTGGAGCTATGGCATTAATTCTAGCCATTATTGCGATGCCAAGTGTTATCGATACCATTACTTCAGGCACATTTGTGGTTCTTTTGTCATCAATGATGATGATGTTAAAGCCACTAAAACAATTAGCGAATGTCAATGTCGAGTTGCAACGTGGTATTACTGCAGCACAAAGTATTTTTGAAATTTTAGATCTAGACATTGAAAAAGACACGGGCACACGCGAGCTCAAAAAAGCGCAGGGTGATATTGAAGTTAACAACATTACATTTACTTACCCTACGAAGGATGAGCCGGTTTTAAGAAACTTGTCATTAAAGATCCGAGCCGGTGAAAGTATCGCTTTAGTTGGTCGCTCTGGCTCTGGTAAGTCAACATTGTCATCTCTGCTTCCTCGTTTCTACGATTTTAAAGAGGGGGAAATTTTATTAGATGAACACAATATTTCAGAATATCCGCTTAAAGATCTTCGTGCACAATTTGCCATCGTTTCTCAGCAAGTAGTGTTGTTTAACGATACGTTGGCAAACAACATCTGTTATGGTGCCGATAAGGTTTTATCTGAACAAGAAATCATCGAAATAGCCAAAAAAGCCCATGTTTGGGAGTTTGTAAAAGACTTACCGCATGGTCTTAACACAGTGGTAGGTGAAAATGGCGTGATGTTGTCTGGTGGTCAAAGACAACGTATTGCAATTGCACGTGCAATCGTTAAGGATGCACCGATATTAATTCTAGACGAAGCCACTTCAGCACTCGATACCGAATCTGAGCGTTTGATTCAAGCAGCACTTGATGAGCTAATGAAAGAAAAAACCTCTGTAGTTATCGCGCATAGACTGTCTACGATAGAAAATGCGGACTGCATCTATGTCTTAGATAAGGGCAAAGTGATTGAACAGGGTAATCATAAATCGTTACTATCTCAAAAAGGTACTTATGCGGCCCTATGCCAAATGCAGTATGGTGAATAATCATGAGCTATATAGAATCATCTTGGTATAAAAAAAAGTCACTGATCACTTGGCTGCTTTCTCCATTTAGTTGCCTATTTTTTATATTGTCTAGTTTCAGGAAACTGCTGTTTAGACTTGGTATTGCGGAATCATTTAAGGCTGACATTCCAATCATAGTTGTAGGTAACATTGGTATTGGCGGAAATGGTAAAACTCCGTTTGTATTATGGTTAGTACCACATTTAGAGAGTATGGGGCTAAAAGTAGGAGTGATAAGCAGAGGGTATGGCGCTAAAGCGCCTGCATACCCATATGAATTATCAAGTGCCTCGAGTGTAAAAGAAGCCGGAGATGAACCCTTCTTAATTTACAATCGCTTGCAATGCCCTTTGGTGATAGGTGCAGATAGAGAAGCGAGTTATAAAATACTCAAAGAAAAATACAAAGTAGATGTCATTGTTTCTGATGATGGCATGCAGCATTATAAAATGCCAAGAGCCATTGAGTTTTGTATTATTGACTCAAAAAGGCGTTTCGGAAATGGTTTTTTAATTCCCGCGGGGCCATTACGAGAATTACCTTCGCGTATTAACAGTGTTGATTTAGCGATAGAAAATGGCGGTGATAGTCTCTTCTCATATCAGTTAGCGACTTCAGGCTTTTATAGCGTGAAAAATAAAGCGTTCGCTGAGAACACACCGAACGAGGGGATTGCTGTCAGTGCCATTGGCTCTCCGAAGCGATTTGAAAAAAGCCTTGAAGCACTCGGTAAAAAGTTGATTGAATGTAAGCATTTCCGTGATCATCATGCCTATACTGAACAAGACTTTATAGAAACAGAATCAAACGCTGTATTTATGACGGAAAAAGATGCCGTAAAATGTCAGCAATTTGCAAAAAATAATTGGTATTACTTAAAAGTAGACGCCACACCAACCAAAGAATTGATTGAACAGATTAATCAATTATTAAAACAAAAGGGTATTACACATGGCATTTGATAGAAAATTACTTGAGATCATCGCGTGTCCGGTAACAAAAGGAAAGTTACAGTACGATGCAGAAAATAAAGAGTTGATCAGCACAGCGGCTAAGCTTGCATACCCTATAAATGATGATATTCCAGTATTATTAGAAAATGAAGCGCGTGAGCTTTCTGCTGATGAGGTAGAGCAGTGGAATTCGTAGTCGTTATTCCTGCACGTTACGCATCAACCCGTTTACCAGGCAAACCTTTGGCTGATATTTGTGGTAAGCCAATGATCCAAAGAGTTTATGAGCAAGCATGCAAATCAAAAGCTGCTGCGGTTTATATCGCTACAGATCATCAAGCTGTGTTTGAAAGCGCAAAAAACTTTACAGACAATGTATTGATGACCAGAGAAGATCATCAATCTGGTACCGAAAGGTTGTCAGAAGTGGTTGAAAAATTATCACTAGATAAAGACACCATCATTGTAAATGTTCAGGGTGATGAGCCGCTATTAGAATCTGAAAATATCGACCAAGTTGCAGAGCTGTTATTTAACTCTACAGCGCCAATGGCGACTTTAAGTGTGGATTTAGCAGACGAAGAAGAAGTCTATAATCCAAATGCAGTAAAGGTTGTTCAAGATGTGAATAACAACGCGTTATATTTTTCTCGCGCATCAATACCTTTTCAAAGAGACAGCATGTTAGCGAAAAAAGAAGCCATTCCTCTGCAGCATTTTCAAAGGCATGTTGGTATTTACGCATACAAAGCGGGTTTTATCTCTGAATATCTTAATCTTGCTGTCTCACCCTTAGAGGTTCAAGAGTCACTTGAACAGTTGCGCGTTTTGTATCACGGTTATCAAATAAAAATCACCAAAGCGTGTAAACCTGTTTATGCAGGTGTTGATACCCCTGAAGACTTGATTAGAGTTAATAAAATTCTGAGTGGCAATGCTTAAAGTTATTTCTGACGAAGTTGATTTTATCGTTGCAGTAAAACCTGCTGGACTTAGCTTTCACTCTGAGCAAGGCGCGGGTTTCGTTGCGCTTTTAGAAGCGCAGCAAGAATCCAAACTCTACCCGGTTCATAGGTTAGACAAGGTCACTTCTGGTTTACTCGTTTTGGCTAAATCTAGCCAAGCAGCGGCTAGCCTAACTGAGTTATTTTCGAATCGATTAGTAGATAAGTTTTATCTAGCTATCACTGAAGGCAAGCCGAAGAAGAAACAAGGCTGGATAAAAGGTGATATGTCAGTTTCCAGGCGTGGTACCTATAAGCTCGAGAAAACATCGAAGAACCCCGCGGTTACACGGTTTTACTCAACAAGTCTCGGTGAAGGGTTACGAGGGGTGATGTTAAAGCCATTCTCTGGTAAAACACACCAGCTGCGAGTGGCAATGAAAAGTATCTCAAGCCCAATATTGGGCGATACTGCTTATACGGCCTCGTCTTCCGATAGGGTATATTTACATGCCTTTGCTTTGTCGTTTCAATGGCAAGGGCAATACAAGTATTTTTCTTATTTGCCTGATACGGGCAAAGAATTTAGTAAACTAGTAACAACAGATGTTTTTCAGCAATGGAAAGCACCTTTGAACTTAGATTGGTAATATGACAGAAGAGCAACAATTACGATTTGGTGGCATTGGCCGTCTATATGGTGCACAAGCTTTAACTTGGCTAGGTGAAGCACATTTTTGTGTAATTGGTATTGGCGGTGTTGGTAGCTGGGTTACAGAGTCTTTAGCGCGTACAGGTGTTGGTAAAATCACGCTGATTGATATGGATGATATTTGTGTGACCAATATCAACCGTCAGATCCATGCAATGACTGACTCTGTGGGTGAGCAAAAAATTGAAGCTATGGCTGCGCGCATTAAACAAATCAACCCAGAGTGCGATGTTCAACTCATTGATGATTTTTTAACGCTAGAGAACATTCGTGAATATATTACTGGCTTTGATTATGTCATTGACTGTATCGACGCGGTAAATGAAAAAGCAGCGTTGATCGCGCATTGTAAAAGAAACAAGATCCCAGTAATCACAACCGGTGGTGCGGGTGGTCAAATCGATCCAAGCCAGATTTTATATGGTGATGTGGCAAAAACGACGCAAGATCCGTTACTTGCTAAAGTTCGTTACTTATTGCGTAAGAAGTATAATTTCACCACGAATCCTAAGCGTAAGTTTGCAGTGGACTGTGTATACTCAACTGAGCAATTGGCTTATCCCACAGCTGATGGTGAAGTTTGTCTTGCAAAGCAGGGCACTGAGGGGGCAAAGAATATGGACTGCGCGACAGGGTTTGGTTCTGCCACTATGGTCACAGCCAGTTTTGGCTTTTTCGCTTCATCAAAAGCAATAAAAAAATATCTAGAGAAAAAGAAAAAAATAGAGGCAGTTTAAAGCCTCTGTTTTACTTGTTCATGAATGGTATCAGCAATCGCTTTGATACCATTGCCTCTTGATGGACTCAAATGCTTGATTAATCCCAACTCTTCAAACTCTTGGTAGGTATTAATATCTAAGCTTTGCTCTGGCGTTTTTCCTTGGTGCATAAGCATAATTAGTCCCATCAGACCTTTGACAATGCGCGTGTCAGAATCACCAATCAGCACAAGTATTTGATCATCACTCAATTCAACTCTCAGCCAGACTTTACTTTCACAGCCTTTAATCAAAACATCGTCTGTTTTTAGCAGCTCAGGCATTTCTGGTAAGCTTTTGCCGAGTAACATGATCTCTCGATACATTAACTGCCAAGATTTTAAATTGGAGAGTTTTTCTTTAAATTCTTTATACGTCATTTTTTAGATTTCAAGTAAGTCAATGGACTCTTTTAATGCATGAATAAATGCATCAATGTCGTCATGATTATTATAAAAAGCAAGGCTAACACGGATTGTGCCATCGATATTAAGTGACTTCATTAAGGGCTGTGTACAGTGGTGACCACTGCGTATTGCGATCCCATAGCCACTCAAAAATGTTGCCAGGTCAAAGTGGTGCTCATTTTTATATCTAAAACTCACCGTGCCTATATTATTTTCAGTATCACCATAAATGATAATGCCATTAATGCTGCGCAAGTGAGTTAGCAAGTAGTCATAAAGCCCTTGCTCATATTGTTGTAATTCTTTGTGATCAATTGAATTTAAAAAGTCGAGCGCAGCAGAAAAACCAATGACAGCTGAAATATTTGGAGTACCCGCCTCAAACTTGCTTGGTGCATCTTGAAATGATGTCAGCTCAAAAGAGACTTCTTTGATCATTTCGCCACCAAACCTTAAAGGATTAAGTGCATTTAATTGGTCATATTTACCATACAAAACTCCCAATCCTGTCGGTCCCAATGCCTTATGTGCAGAAAATACATAAAAATCGCAGTCAAGTTTACGAAGATCAGGACGAAGGTGCATAAAGGCTTGTGCGCCATCAACAACGGTAGTTGCTGCAACTTTATGAGCAGCTTCAATAATTTTCTCTACAGGTTGAATATTTCCTAAGGCATTTGAAGCGTGGCTTATGGCAACAATTTTTGGTTTCTGTTCACAAATTAGTTCAACAGATAATTTTATATCTAAAATCCCCAATTCTTTGATAGGTAAAACTCTAAGAGTACAGCCTCTTTCTTTACATAATTCTTGCCAAGGTACGATGTTTGCGTGATGTTCCAAAGCAGATACGCATATCACGTCACCTTGGTTTAGCTGCGCTTTAATTCCATTAGCTATAATATTAATGCTATCTGTTGCACCTGATGTCCAAACGACTTCATTACTCTGAACATTTAAAAAATTAGCGACTTTTTCACGGGCTAGCTCAAATGCTGAGGTGGCTTGAGCGCTTAATGTGTGTAAACCTCTGTGTACATTTGCATTTTGCTCACGATAAAAAGAATCTACAGCCTCGATAACTTGTCTTGGTTTTTGGCTCGTCGCACCTGAATCAAGATAGATAAAAAGTTCTTCATTGTTAGAAGTGTTAAAGATAGGAAACTGTTGTCTAAGTTCAGAGATAGGGCACATACTAAGGAAATTAAGTAAAATTTTACAAATTATAACAATAAAAAAGGCCGCGAGTGCGGCCTTTTTCAAATCTTAAAGGATTATCTTTCAGATTTTGCTTTGTAGTCGCGCTGTGTGTAGCCAGTGTAAAGCTGACGAGGACGACCAATCTTGTGACCTGGTTGAGAAAGCATCTCATCCCAGTGTGAGATCCAACCAACTGTACGAGACATTGCAAAAATTACAGTGAACATGCTTGTTGGAATACCGATCGCTTTAAGAATGATACCTGAGTAGAAGTCTACGTTAGGATACAGTTTCTTCTCGATGAAGTAAGGATCTTCAAGCGCAATTTGCTCTAAACGCATAGCAACGTCTAGTAGCGGATCTTGAATGTTAAGTTCTTCAAGTACTTGGTGACACGTTTCACGCATTACTGTTGCACGAGGATCGAAGTTTTTGTAAACACGGTGACCGAAGCCCATTAGACGGAATGGATCATTCTTGTCTTTAGCTTTAGCAACATACTCGTCAATGCGATCGACTGAACCGATCTCTTCTAACATGTTTAAACATGCTTCGTTTGCACCACCGTGAGCAGGACCCCATAGCGACGCAATACCAGCAGCAATACATGCATATGGGTTTGCACCAGAAGAACCTGCTAGACGAACAGTAGATGTTGAAGCGTTTTGTTCATGATCAGCGTGAAGCATAAAAATACGGTCCATTGCTTTTGCAAGAACAGGGCTGACTTCATACTTCTCAGCAGGTACTGAGAACATCATGTGAAGGAAGTTTTCAGCATAGCTTAAGTCGTTACGTGGGTAAACGAATGGTTGACCAATGTTGTACTTGTAACACATGGCTGCGATAGTAGGCAGTTTAGCGATTAATTTAATCGCGCTACGATGACGCTGTTCAGCATCTGAAATGTCTAGATCGTCATGGTAGAAAGAAGAAAGCGCACCTACAACACCACACAACATTGCCATTGGGTGTGAATCTACACGGAAACCTTGGAAAAAGGCAGCGATTTTCTCATGCATCATAGTGTTTGTTGTGATTTCTTCTGCAAATTCAGCGTGTTGTTCTTCTGAAGGAAGTTCGCCGTTAAGAAGTAAATAACATAGTTCGATGTAATTTGAGTTCTCAGCTAACTGTTCGATAGGGTAACCACGGTGAAGAAGAACACCCTTACCGCCATCGATGTAGGTAATAGATGACTCACATGAGCCAGTAGACATAAAACCTGGGTCATAAGTGAAGTGGCCGTGAGCGCCTAAGGTACGAACGTCAACTACGTCTTGACCTGCTGTGCCAGAGTAAATTGGAAGTTCGATTGGATCATGACCATCAATATGGACTGTGGCTTTTTTATCCGCCATCTATTTATCTCCTATGAAATAACAATATCAATTGTTATGTTGTGATACTAATGTTAAGCAAATTCAGATCATTTTAACGTATAACAGGGGTATAAAGTCAATTTTTATAAGGATTATGCAAAAGTGCATAATAAATATTCTAATTAAGTTTAAATATTATACCATTGGCTAATTCGCAAGCTTCTCAATCTAAACAAGAATTGTAAAAGCACTCTCGGCCTTATATAATGTATGCGGTTCAATACCATGTCGACTGTGGGTAAATCTATTTACAACATAAATTCGTTTCTGTTGCGATTGGGTTTACCTAGAGTGTGTCATTTATACATACGGTATAAATGGTTTTATAAAAACAAGTAGATGAAGCTCCTTATGTGGGCAAGATGGGCAAGTAACTGTGAAAAAGCAAAGACCTGTAAATCTAGATCTTACGACTATATCTATGCCAGCAACTGCTAAAGCATCAATTCTTCACCGTATTTCTGGTGTGGCATTGTTCATTGCTTTAACTTTTGTTATTTGGGCTTGGTCTGAGTCTCTTTCTTCTCCTGAAGGGTTTGAATTTGTAAAAGAGCTATTCTCTGGCTTTATTGCAAAATTCATTGCATGGGGCACCTTCGCGGCGCTTACATATCACCTTATCGGTGGTATTCGTCATATGATCCAGGACATGGGTCACTGGGAAGAATTAGAATCGGGCAATAGCAGCGCTAAAATTGCGATTGCACTTTGGGTGATCATTGCAATTCTAGCTGGAGTGTGGATATGGTCTTAAATCAAGCAACTCTGAAGCGTGATGGTGTACAAGATTATGTATCATTACGTGCTACCGCGTTAATTATTGCAGCATATGCATTCTTTATCGTTGGTTATTTATTCCTTACCCCTGAACTTACTTATGAAGCTTGGATGGGTTTATTCTCAAACCTTTTCGTTAAAGCAGCAACGTTTATCACTTTAGTGTGTATCATGGTTCACACTCGCATTGGTCTTTGGCAAGTGCTAACAGACTACATAAAAGCATCCGCGTTGCGTTCAATTTTAGGTTTCGTATTAAACCTTATGGCCGTTGCTTACGTAGCAATTGGTCTATTTGTTTTATGGGGTGTTTAAGTGAAATATAATGTTCGTGAATTTGACGCAGTAGTAGTAGGCGCCGGTGGTGCAGGTATGCGTGCTGCTCTTGCGATTTCTGAATCAGGCAAAAGCTGTGCCTTGATCTCAAAAGTATTCCCAACACGTTCGCATACAGTGTCTGCGCAAGGTGGTATTACAGTTGCTCTTGGCAATTCTCATGATGATAACTGGGAATGGCACATGTACGATACGGTTAAAGGTTCTGATTATATTGGTGACCAAGACGCAATCGAGTACATGACTAAGACAGGTCCTGAAGCTATCACCGAACTAGAGAACATGGGTCTTCCATTCTCTCGTTTCGAGAACGGTCGTGTTTATCAACGTCCATTTGGTGGCCAATCTAAAAATTTTGGTGGCGAACAGGCAGCTCGTACTGCCGCAGCAGCTGACCGTACCGGTCATGCGCTTCTTCATTGTCTCTACCAACAAAACGTAAAGAACAAAACAAACGTATTCTCTGAGTGGTATGCATTAGACCTTGTTAAAAATGACAAAGACGACGTCGTTGGCGTAACAGCTATATGCATAGAAACCGGTGAAGTTGTTTATTTTAAATCCAAAGCAGTTGTGCTTGCGACAGGTGGTGCAGGTCGTATTTATGCGTCTACAACGAATGCACACATCAATACTGGTGACGGTGTTGGTATGGCAGTTCGTGCTGGCATTGCAATGCAAGACATGGAAATGTGGCAGTTCCACCCAACTGGTATTGCGGGTGCCGGTACACTTGTAACTGAAGGTTGTCGTGGTGAAGGTGGTTATCTTCTTAACAAAGATGGCGAACGCTTCATGGAACGTTATGCTCCAAACGCTAAAGATCTAGCAGGTCGTGACGTTGTTGCTCGTGCAATGATGACAGAAATCCGTGAAGGTCGTGGTTGTGAAGGTCCTTGGGGTCCACACATCAAACTCAAGCTTGATCACCTTGGTGCTGAAATGCTTAACCTTCGCCTTCCTGGTGTTTGTGACTTGTCTAAGACATTCGCACACGTTGACCCTGCAGAAGAGCCAATTCCAGTAATCCCAACATGTCACTATATGATGGGTGGTGTACCTACTAACGTAAATGGCCAGGTACTAAACGTGAATGAAAGCGGTGACGAGCGTATCGTTGAAGGCTTATTTGCTGTTGGTGAAATTGCATGTGTATCTGTACATGGTGCAAATCGTCTAGGTGGTAACTCATTACTAGACCTAGTTGTATTTGGTCGTGCAGCAGGTAACTTCTTAGGTACCTACCTGAAAGATTTCGAGTCTACAGGCGATGCTACTCAAGATAACATTGATGAGGCATTTGCCCGCTTTAACCGCTGGGAAAATTCTGAACCTGGTAAAGGTGAAGACCCTGCGCAAATCAAAAAAGACTTACAAGAGTGTATGCAGCTTAACTTCTCGGTATTCCGTGAAGGTGACTCAATGGCAGAAGGCCTTGAGCAGCTAAAAGCTATTCGTGAGCGTCTTAAGCACGCACGTCTTGACGATAAGTCGTCAGACTTTAATACACAACGTATCGAATGTCTTGAGTTAGACAACCTTATGGAGACTGCATACTCTACAGCTGTAGCTGCAAACTTCCGTACTGAAAGCCGTGGTGCTCACTCTCGTTTTGACTTCCCAGAGCGTGACGATGCAAACTGGCTTTGTCACTCATTACATCACCCTGAGTCTGATTCGATGACTAAACGTGATGTGAACTTTGCGCCAACTACGCGCGAAGCATTCCCACCTAAAGCACGTACTTACTAGGAGTTAACGATGGCAACATTAGAATTTTCTGTTTATCGTTATAATCCCGATGTGGACAATGCGCCACGTATGCAGGATTATAAACTCGAGGTAGAAGAAGGCCGTGATATGATGGTCTTGGATGCACTTTTATTACTAAAAGAGCAAGATCCAACACTTTCTTTCCGTCGTTCTTGCCGTGAAGGTGTATGTGGCTCTGATGGTTTAAACATGAACGGCAAAAACGGCCTTGCATGTATTACTCCATTATCTGCATTAAAGGGTAAAAAAGTAGTTTTACGCCCTTTACCAGGTTTACCAGTCATTCGTGACCTTGTTATCGACATGACTCAGTTCTACACTCAATACGAGAAAGTTAAGCCTTTCTTAATTAATGACAAGCCAACAGGTGGTATTGAGCGTCTTCAAAGCGTTGAAGATCGCGAAAAGCTTGATGGTCTTTATGAGTGTATTTTATGTGCTTGTTGTTCAACATCTTGTCCTTCATTCTGGTGGAATCCAGATAAGTTCATCGGCCCTGCAGGTCTATTACATGCTTACCGTTTCTTAGCGGACAGCCGTGATACTGCGACTGAAGAGCGTCTGAAAGACTTAGATGATGCATTTAGCGTATTCCGCTGTCACAGTATCATGAACTGTGTAAGCGTATGTCCAAAAGGCTTAAATCCAACTAAAGCCATTGGTCAGATTAAATCTATGTTGTTAAATCGTTCGGTTTAATCCATAGTTAAATCCACAAGATGGCATCTGCAGATGTCATCTTGTTTTAGTTTAATTTCTGCGCGAATAAAAAGGGCTAATTAATGCACGAAGGTGTGATGAAGGCATGGCTAGAATCTTCGCATTTATATGGCGGAAACGTAGCTTATGTAGAAGAGCTTTATGAGGCGTATCTAGATGATACGACTTCAGTGCCAGAAGAATGGCGTGAGGTGTTTGATCAACTTCCTAAAGTTGATGGTGTGGATGTTGATGTAAAACATTCAGAAGTGAAAGCTCAATTTGCTGAACTTGCGAAAAACAAACACAGAGAAGTAGTTGTTGCAGCAGCTGGTACTACAGATGCTAAACAAGTACGTGTACTACAGCTTATCAATGCGTTTAGATTTCGAGGCCATCAAAATGCAAACCTTGATCCATTAGGTTTGTGGCAACGAGAACGTGTTAGAGATCTAGATTTGTCTTATCATGATCTAGATAATGCTGACTTAGACAAAGAATTTAATGTTGGCTCTTTTGCCTGTGGCAAAGAGACAATGAAACTCAAAGACTTGTATGCAGCCTTGAAAACCACTTATTGTGGTTCTGTCGGTGCTGAATACATGCACATCACTTCTACAGAAGAAAAACGTTGGTTACAAAAACGTTTAGAATCTACCTTCTCACAGCCTCAATTTAGCAAAGAAACTAAACTTAGAATTCTTAAAGGTCTAATTGCAGCTGATGGTCTTGAAAAGTATTTAGGCGCAAAATTTCCAGGTGCAAAACGCTTCTCTCTAGAAGGCGGTGACGCACTTGTACCTATGCTTAAAGAGCTTATTCACCGTGCTGGTGAGAGCGGACAAGAAGAAGCTGTAATTGGTATGGCTCACCGTGGTCGTTTGAATGTTCTTGTAAATGTACTTGGTAAAAATCCGCAGGTACTTTTCGATGAGTTTGCAGGTAAATACGGTGAGTTAGCCGGCTCGGGTGATGTTAAGTATCACATGGGTTATTCATCTGACTTCGCCACAAATGGCGGTGATGTTCATATGGCGCTTGCATTCAACCCATCTCACCTTGAAATCGTTAACCCTGTAGTCATGGGTTCAGTAAGAGCTCGTCTTGACCGTTTAGGGTGTAAAAACGGTTCTAAAGCACTGCCTATTACAATTCATGGCGACTCTGCAATTGCTGGTCAAGGTGTTGTTCAAGAAACATTTAATCTATCGCAAACACGTGCATTTGGTGTAGGTGGTACAGTTCGTATCGTTGTAAACAATCAAGTAGGTTTTACAACGTCCAAGCAGGAAGATGTTCGTTCTACGGATTATTGTACTGACATTGCCAAAATGGTTCAGTCTCCGATCTTCCACGTTAACTCCGACGACCCAGAAGCAGTTGCGTTCGTAACTCAGCTTGCGCTTGATTTCCGTAATCAGTTCAAACGCGATGTTGTCATTGACTTAGTTTGTTACCGTCGCCACGGTCACAACGAAGCAGATGAGCCGAATGCAACTCAGCCATTGATGTACCAGAAGATCAAAAAGCACCCAGTTCCACGTCAGCTTTATGCCGACAAACTTGCAAGTGAAGGTGTTATTTCTGCTGATGATTCAAAAGCGCTTGCGGATGAATACCGTAATGGCTTAGACAACGGTGTATGTGTTGTTGAAGAAGTAAAAGTAGAAACAAAGCACTCGTCTGATTGGTCTAAGTTTGTAGGTCATGATTGGGATGTAGCTTACGATCCAAAGGTGTCTGTTGAGAAGCTTAAAGAGCTTGGTAATGTGCTTGCTGCTTATCCAGAAAGCCACAAAGCACAGTCTCGTGTTAAGAAAATTTATGATGACCGTAAAGCAATGGCGAGCGGTGATAAATTATTAGACTGGGGTATGGCTGAATCTTTAGCGTATGCAACTTTAGTTGACGAAGGTACTGACGTTCGTATGACAGGCCAGGATTCTGGTCGCGGTACTTTCTTCCACCGTCATGCTGTTGTTCACAACCAAGAAGATGCATCTGTCTATCTTCCTCTACAGAACATTCGTGAAGGTCAGGGCGCATTTGAAGTTTTCGATTCAGTTTTATCTGAAGAAGCGGTATTAGCGTTTGAATACGGTTATGCAACAGCAGAGCCTACCTCATTAGTTCTTTGGGAAGCTCAGTTCGGTGATTTTGCTAACGGTGCTCAGGTTGTATTTGACCAGTTCTTAAGTTCCGGTGAGCAAAAATGGGGTCGTCTATGTGGTTTAACTATGCTTCTTCCTCATGGCTACGAAGGCCAGGGGCCAGAGCATAGTTCTGCTCGTTTAGAACGTTACCTCCAGCTTTGTGCTGACCATAATATGCAGGTGTGCGTTCCTTCAACTCCAGCTCAAGTTTACGCTATGCTTCGTCGTCAATCGGTTCGTCCTTTACGTCGTCCTCTGATTGTAATGACACCTAAGTCACTACTTCGTCATCCACTCGCTGTTTCTTCCCTCGAAGAACTTTCGGAAGGTGTATTCCACAACATGATTGATGAGATTGATGATATCAATCCTGAAAATGTTGAAAGAGTGGTTTTCTGTAGCGGTAAAGTTTATTACGAACTACTACAAGAACGTCGTAAGCTTGAATTAAACAATGTTGCTATTGTTCGTGTTGAACAGCTGTATCCTTTCCCTCATCAGGAAATGGAAGACGTCATGTCTCGCTATCAACATGTTAAAGATTTCGTATGGTGTCAAGAAGAGCCACAAAACCAAGGTGCTTGGTATTGTTCTCAACACCACTTCTGGGAAGCAATCCCAGCAGGTGCAAATCTTTCTTACGCAGGACGTAAGCCTTCAGCTGCTCCAGCATGTGGTTATATGTCTACTCATACTAAAGAACAAAACGCGTTAGTTGCTGACGCATTAACAATTAAGAAATAAGGGATAAGAGATGACAACCGAAATTAAGGTTCCAGTTCTTCCTGAGTCAGTAGCAGACGCTACTGTAGCGACTTGGCATGTTAAAGTTGGTGATGCTGTATCACGCGACCAAAACTTAGTTGACATCGAAACTGACAAAGTTGTTCTAGAGGTAGTTGCACCAGAAGATGGTGTAATTGTTTCTATCTCTGAAGATGAAGGCGCAACTGTATTAGGCGAGCAAGTGATTGCTCAACTTGGTGCTGCTGGCGAAGCTGCTGCACCAGCTCAACAATCAAATGAACAAGCTGCACCAGTAGCTGCTGCAGCAACAGAAGGTAAAGACGTGGAAATTAAAGTACCTGTACTTCCAGAATCAGTAGCAGACGCTACAATTGCAACTTGGCATGTTCAACCTGGCGAAGCGGTAAGCCGTGACCAGAACCTTGTTGATATTGAAACAGACAAGGTTGTACTAGAAGTTGTTGCACCTGAAGACGGTGTGATGGGGGAGCAGATCCATGCTGAGGGTGAAACTGTACTTGGCGAACAAGTAATTGGTAATATCGTTGTTGGCGCTGCTGCGCCAGCTGCGGCACCTGCTGCAGAAGCTGCACCAGTTTCTGATGAATCTTCTGACGTATTAACACCTTCAGTTCGTCGTTTAATCGCTGAAAAAGGCCTTGATGCTTCACAGATCAAAGGTTCAGGTAAAGGCGGTCGTATCACAAAAGAAGACGTTGATGCATTCCTTAAAGCACCAGCTGCTAAGCCAGCTGCAGCCCCTGCAGCAGCAACTGCTCTATCTGCACCTTTAGGCGACCGTTCACAGAAACGTGTACCTATGACACGTCTACGTAAAACAATTGCTAACCGTCTTCTTGAAGCTAAGAACTCAACAGCAATGCTTACTACGTTCAACGAAGTTAACATGAAGCCAATCATGGACCTTCGTAAGCAATATAAAGACGTATTTGAAGAGCGTCATGGCATTCGTTTAGGTTTCATGTCTTTCTACGTGAAAGCAGTAACTGAAGCACTTAAGCGTTTCCCTGAAGTAAATGCGTCAATCGACGGTGATGACATCGTTTACCACAACTATTTTGATATCAGCATTGCTGTTTCTACTCCAAGAGGCCTAGTTACACCAGTACTTCGTGACTGTGACAAGCTTTCAGTGGCTGAAATTGAGAAGGGGATTCGTGAGCTAGCGCTTAAAGGTCGTGACGGTAAATTAACTGTTGATGATATGACTGGGGGTAACTTCACTATCACAAACGGTGGTGTATTTGGTTCACTTCTTTCTACACCTATCATTAACTTACCTCAGTCTTCAATTCTTGGTATGCACAAAATCCAAGAGCGTCCTATGGCTGTAAACGGTAAAGTCGAAATTTTACCTATGATGTACCTAGCGCTTTCTTATGACCACCGTCAAATTGATGGTAAAGAATCAGTAGGCTTCTTGGTAACAATTAAGGAACTTCTAGAAGATCCGACACGTCTACTTCTTGACGTATAATCGTTATTGTTTAGATATTAAGCTGTATGACAAATCATACAGCTTTTTTTTTGCGGCTTTGGTCTAACTAGGGTTTTCATACTTAGCCTTGGGATCTATACTAGAGGCGCAATTTGGGATAGCTATTTATGAGTTCGTAAATAGCTTTAATAGTATAAGAAATTGGATAAAGCATCATGAATTTGCATGAGTATCAGGCAAAACAACTTTTTGCCGACTATGGTTTACCTGTATCTGAAGGTTTCGCTTGTGATACACCACAAGAAGCAGTTGAAGCTGCTGGTAAAATCGGTGGTGACAAGTGGGTTGTTAAATGTCAAGTGCACGCAGGTGGACGTGGTAAAGCTGGCGGTGTAAAACTAGCTGACAGCAAAGACGAAATCCGCGCATTCGCAGAAAACTGGTTAGGTAAAAACTTAGTTACTTATCAAACAGACGAAAAAGGTCAGCCAGTTGCTAAAATCTTAGTAGAAAGCTGCACTGATATTGCAAATGAATTATACCTAGGTGCTGTTGTAGACCGTGCTTCACGTAAAATCGTGTTCATGGCTTCAACTGAAGGTGGTGTTGAAATTGAGCAAGTTGCTGAAGAAACACCAGAACTAATTCACAAAGCAGAAATCGATCCACTAGTAGGCCCTCAGGCTTACCAAGGTCGTGAGCTAGGCTTCAAACTAGGTCTAACTCCTGCACAAATTAAACAGTTCACAAAGATCTTCTTAGGTCTTGCGAACATGTTCATCGATCACGATTTCGCACTTCTTGAAATCAACCCTCTAGTTATCACAGACGCTGGTAACCTTCACTGTCTAGACGGTAAGATCGGTGTAGACGGTAACGCATTATTCCGTCAGCCAAAGATCCGTGAATTCCACGATCCTTCACAAGAAGATGCACGTGAAGCTCACGCAGCAAGCTTCGAGCTTAACTACGTTGCTCTAGATGGTAATGTTGGTTGTATGGTAAACGGTGCTGGCCTTGCAATGGGTACTATGGACATCGTAAACCTACACGGTGGCAAGCCAGCTAACTTCC
>CAYZOE010000102.1:0-16710 GCA_964479805.1 uncultured Pseudoalteromonas sp.
GTTTTGATTAAGGAAATGGCTTGTTTATTTCATTATTAAAAACGTTGTTATTATTTGTAGTTCTTTTGTCATCCCTAGGCTGTGGTGGTTCTTATCCCAACACCTCAGAAAATAGCTACACGCCAGAGCCTATTTTGCCATTCGAAGCTGGCATTCGCTCAGTTTTAGAACCTATTGCTTCTAGTTTTACTGGAGTTGAATACTCTATTCAGCTTTATTTGCCTAAAAATCGCGTTGCAGGAAAACGATACCCTGTTATTTATGTTTTGGATGCAGAATGGCATTTAAAAAAAGTCGCAGACAGTTTAGATAGGTTAGAGCTTGAAGCCATTATCATCGGTTTTGAGAATTTTGTTGATGCACAATACAAACATCGAGAAGATTACTCGCAACGGCCTCTTGCACAAGACTACTTTGATTTTATCGTTAATGAGTTAGCACCAAAACTTGAACCAAGTTATCCAATAGATACATCTAAGCGTGCTATCGTTGGGCATTCTTTTACAGCATTATTTGTAGGTTTAGTCATGTTAATGGATCATCCGCTAGATCCGTTTTTTAGTGCGCATGTTTCGTTTGATGGCAGCTTTTGGGCACATACAGAAATAACCCCTCTGTTGATCTCAGACAGAAGGGTTCTAGATCCTCATCTGAGAAGCAAAGCCATATTAATTGCAGCCAGAGGGAAAGTAAGTAATGGCCGTTATGTAGACTGGTTTCAAGAAATACTCGAATATCAGCAGTTCAAAGCGCTTGAAATTATAAAGCTGGAATATGATGTTGATCATATTCCAGTTGTGGAACATGCAATGGATGACGCGATGAAAGCTTTACTTATCAACTAATAAGTTGTTCATAAAAAGGCCTTATCAATTTATGGCCGTTTTAATATTTATTTAATTATTTAGTCTTTCTTTTCTGATTTTACTAATAGTTTTTCTTTGATTGACCCTAAGCCCATAACTAACCCGCCAATAGCGCCAATTAAGTGTGCTTCAATGGCAACACGTGATTGGATAAGTTCGCCGACGTCTGCGCTTGGTCCAGAATACTGCTCCCAAGCAAGTTTTCCCCAAATACCAATGAACAAAAGAATACCTGATCGCATACCGACTTGAATATCTTTTATCGCGCCCCAAACAATAACGCCATGTAATAGGCCGCTCAATCCTGTGTAGACTTTTATATCTGGCACAAAGAACCAAATGCCTAGTCCAGTCCATAGAGCTAAAAAACTGGTATGTATATAATATTGCTTCTGTGTTCTATGCTCAGCGTGTAACAGCCATATGAAGCCAATACCTACAATGTTAAGTATTAAATGTGTTGGGTTCGCGTGTACAAATTGCCCGGTAAATATACGCCAAATTTCGCCTGTTGCTATTTTGTTTCGATGGAATTCCAGCAAGTCATTGGTATTAAAAAACATTAATGCGCTGCTAAGCAATGTAAGTAGTATGGGAGGCAATATATATTTTCTGTCAAATGGCAGTTGGATCATTAATCAATATTCTTTTTTATTTTTTTGCATATTTTGCCCGTTTACTCTTATCATGCAAGCCAGAACTTGAAAATTAATGACAACAACTATGACATTCAAATCTCTGCCTTTCGCGTTATCTCTATACTCAGTAGCCTTTTTAAGTGCATGCTCTAGTCATATCTCACCAAAACAAGAAGTAAGAGAACCAGAAGCAGCTACTGGTTTTACAAAAAAGCAAAAGCAAATCGCGGATGAATACATGATTGCTGCTGCAAATCCTTACGCTGTCAAAGCCGGTAAGTTGATGCTCGACAAAGGTGGTAGCGCAATTGATGCGGCCATTGCTACTCAACTAGTATTAACTTTGGTTGAACCTCAGTCATCAGGTATTGGTGGGGGGGCTTTTATTTTACATTATGACAAAAGTAAAAATGCACTAACAACATTAGATGGCCGAGAAACAGCGCCAGCTAAAGCAACTTCTGGTCTGTTCTTAGATGAAAACGGTAAAGCAGCATCTTGGATTAAGGCTGTTGTAGGTGGACGCTCGGTGGGTGTACCCGGTATTCTTCACGCTTTTGATAAAGCACATAAAGAATACGGCGTATTACCATGGGAAGAGTTATTTAAACCTGCAATTGAATTAGCTGAGCAAGGGTTTGTGGTTTCGCCACGATTAAATATGTTGTTGTCTAAAAAGTTTAATCCGGGTCTTACCCGTTTACCTGAAGCAAAAGCGTACTTTTACCCAGGCGATCAACCTTTAGCTGTAGGCAGTATTCGTAAAAATCCAAAATTAGCAGTGCTATACAAGACTATATCTGAGCAGGGTATCTCTGCTTTTTATACTGGGCAACATGCAGAAAATATGGTTGATGCAGTGCAAACCTCTGAAATTGCACCTGGGTTATTGTCTTTATCAGACCTAGAAAATTACCAAAGTAAACATCGAGACGCTATCTGTACGTCTTATCATGCTTATAAAGTGTGCTCTATGGCACCACCGAGTAGTGGTGGTGTTGCTGTACTTCAAATTTTGAAATTACTCGAAGGTAAAAAGTTAAGCCAATATCAGCCTAATGACCCCAAAGCGCTGCACTTATTCACCCAAGCTTCACGTTTGGCATTTGCAGACAGAAATCATTATGTGGCTGATCCTGATTTTGTCACTGTACCAACCGATGCCTTACTAGATGACGCATACTTAACTGAACGTGCAAAGCTGATTTCAGACAGAGATAACCATAAAGTTCCAGTAGGTAAACCGCTAAACGGAACGTTAAGTTATGCCGCTGATAACAGCTATGAGCTTCCTTCAACTACCCATGTTTCAATTGTTGACCAAGCGGGTAATGCGGTCTCTATGACTAGTTCTATTGAAATGGCTTTCGGTTCAACGGTTATGGTTGACGGCTATTTGTTAAATAACCAGTTAACTGACTTTGCGCTTTCTCCAAAAAAGCATGGTGAATTACGCGCTAATCGTGTTGAAGCCAATAAACGTCCACGTAGCTCTATGTCGCCGGTTATGGTATTCAACAAAGATGGTAGCCTTCGTTTAGTTGTGGGTTCTCCGGGGGGAAGTCGTATTATCAATTATGTTGCGCAAACAGTGATTGGTGTACTTGATTGGCAGTTAGACATTCAATCTGCCATCAATCTTCCAAAGATAACTAACCGTAACAAAGTAACGACTTTAGAAAAAGGCACTGAGCTTGAACAATACAAAGCTTATTTTGAAAGTTTAGGGCATAAAGTTTTTATTCGAGATTTGAATTCAGGTTTACATGGTATTGAACTGGTCGGAGGTCAGCTCGTAGGTGGCGCAGATCCTCGACGAGAGGGCATTGTGCTCGGTGAATGACGGCTAAACCCATAGGTTTAGTGATATTTTTAAGATATACTGCAAGGCTCTTTAATTATCTAGTTGTGTTAAAGCGCCTTTTTATTTATGAGCAATTCTTTGCTTTCTTGCTTATTCACAGCTAAGTAATATTAAAATCAGCCAGACGTATCATTACAAGTAAATATGACTAAACAAACCGATCCAAATTATCTATACATTCCATACTCAGGTCCTAACCTGTTAGAAACGCCTTTATTAAACAAAGGCAGTGCATTTAGTCAATCAGAGCGTGAGCACTTTAACCTGAATGGTTTATTGCCGCCTCGTTTCGAAACCATTGAAGAACAAGTAGAGCGTTGTTATCAGCAGTACTCTTCATTTAAAGATAACTTAAATAAACACATTTATCTGCGTGCAATCCAAGACAATAATGAAACACTCTACTATCGTTTAGTCCGTGATCATTTAGAAGAAATGATGCCGATTATTTATACGCCGACGGTAGGTGATGCATGTGAAAAATTCTCTGATATCTACCGCAGTTCCCGCGGTCTATTTATTTCATATGAAGAGCGTCATAACATCGATGATATTTTACGTAATGCGACGAAAGGCAAGGTAAAAGTAATTGTTGTTACTGATGGTGAGCGTATTCTTGGGTTAGGTGACCAAGGCATCGGTGGTATGGGGATTCCAATCGGTAAATTGTCTCTATATACCGTTTGTGGTGGTATTAGCCCAGCTTATACACTGCCTGTTATGCTTGATGTGGGTACAAATAACGAGAAATTACTTGCCGATCCTATGTATATGGGCGCACGTCATAAGCGTATAAATCAAGAACAATATGACGAGTTCTTAGATTTATTCATCAAAGCAGTAAAACGTCGTTGGCCTAATGTGCTTCTTCAATTTGAAGATTTCGCACAACCGAATGCAATGCCTTTACTTAAGCGCTACAAAGATACGATTTGTAGCTTTAATGACGACATTCAGGGTACTGCAGCTGTTACCGTTGGTTCTTTACTTGCCGCTTGCCGTGTTAAAGACGTAAAACTGAGCGACCAAAAAGTTGTGTTTGTAGGTGCTGGCTCTGCGGGTTGTGGTATTGCTGAGCAGATAATTAGTCAAATGGTGTCTGAAGGCATTTCTGATGAGCAAGCACGTAGCCAAGTGTATATGGTTGACCGATTCGGTCTACTTACCGAAGGTATGGATGGATTACGTGACTTCCAAGCGGCGCTTGTTCAGCAAAAAGATGCTTTAACTGATTGGCAATATAGCGGAGAATTTGCCTCATTATTAGATGTCATGCATTGTGTAAGACCTGATATTTTAATAGGTGTTTCTGGTCAACCTGGTTTATTTACTGAGCAAGTTATCAAAGCAATGCATGCAGGATGTGAGCAGCCAATTATTTTCCCATTAAGTAACCCTTCACGCCAAGTTGAAGCACATCCAAAAGATGTAATTGCATGGACAAATGGCCAAGCAATTGTTGCCACGGGTAGCCCATTCGGTGAAGTGGAATACAATGGTGACAAGTTCATCATTCCTCAGTGTAACAACAGCTATATTTTCCCAGGTATTGGTCTAGGCGTTATTGCAGCTAAAGCCAAGCGAATTACTGATGCTATGCTGATGGTATCAAGTGAAATGCTTGCTGAAGCTTCACCTCGAGCAAATACTGGTAAAGGCAGCTTACTCCCTGCGCTGGTGGAGATTGAGCCTTTAAGTAAGAAGATTGCGTTTGCTGTTGCGAAAAAAGCGATGGAAGAAGGTGTTGCATTGGAAATGTCTGATGACGCGATCCTTAAAGCAATCGACAATAACTACTGGTACCCTGAGTACCGCAATTACAAGCGTTGTAGTATCTAATTCATCGTTTGTACTATGAAAATGAGCCAGCAAGATTGCTGGCTTTTTTATGCCTAACTTTCCTTAAAACAGAGTTTAAATTTTGAAAATGAAGGGCTGACGTTATAGTTAATACCTTGATGATTTTATTAAGGACATTCAAAGCTATTTATTGCCAATAAAGGGGCTAGGAAGGATAAGCGTCTGCGAAAAGTACCAATGCAAGGTCGCTTTTATGATTAGTTTGTCATAATAGGTGTATTGGCAGAGGTGCTTGGTGAAAATAGGATTAGTTTTCATCGTATAATTGATCAAGTGCCGAGTGTATTTGGCAATGTTGTTTGTTAAAAAACACCGTAAGTAAAATAAGCGATTAATTTATTTAATCAAAAATGGCAGAATCTGAGATTTAAGAATTAATAGTTGAAGTGTATTGATACTTATTTAACCTCATTAACTCGACTTTATTAGCGACTCCTTAAAGTTTTTTCTCTATTCAGCCTTAATTAATCAAGTTTTTAGTTTAATAGCGCATCTTTGGCCACATTAGAGATTTAACTCTGATTTTGGCTCAATATCCATAAATGGAGTAGGTATGTTTAAGAAATTACTAGCCGTTACGTCTTTACTTTTATCTTCAAGTTTTAATTACGCTTATGCAGAGCCGACAAGTCCACATTTAAGTGTTACAGGCTATGCAGAGCAGCTTGTTCAGCCAGATCAAGTTGTTTTAAATGTTGCGATTTCTCACTCAGATAAAAACATCAACAAAGCAAAAGATGAAGTTGATAATGTGATCGCGCGAGTGATAAAAGTCGCTAATACTTTTAATGTCAGTAAAAATAACATTGATGCATCACAGCTAAATATCTATCGCCAACACGAATATAACCAAGTTACTCAAAAGCAGGAGTTTAGTACTTTTCAGGTAACACGAAATGTTGATATAAAGCTGACTGACGTTAATAAGTATGCTTTGTTTTTACAAGAACTTGTTGAGGCTGGTATAAATGAAATTGGTTATACGCAGTTTTCTTATTCAAAAGCTGAAGAAGTGCAAGATAAGCTAAAAAAATTGGCTATCAAAGACGCTAAATTTGAAGCTAAAGAACTGGCTAGCGCATTCGATGCTAAATTAGACCGTGTTTATTCTGTAAATTTTGCAAATGCGCCATCTATGCCAACACCATATGGAAGACAATCAATGATTGAATCAGGCCGAGCACATAAGCAGGCATATAATGTTTCTGATATTGTTATTTCTTCTGAAGTTTTCGTCACTTATTTGATTAAGCAATAATACCAATCCTCAATCATTTTGAGGGACTAAAACTGGCGCTAGCGTCTTTGAAAATTTCTGATTTAGAACAACTAAATAGCAAAATTTCGCCTTGCCTATTTGGATGTAGGTACCTTAGCGAGAGCAGGACGCGTTAGCTGTGCTATAGACAAGTATTTCTCGGCTCAAAATAGTTCGCTTAATTAAGAGGGTTAGTATAAATTTTTCGCTATAATGCGCCTTCACCATTGTAGGGCGCATTATGAATAAAATCTTTATTATCGGGTTACCGAGAACTGGCACGACAAGTCTTTGTGCCGCATGCATTGAACTTGGTTTAACGACGGCACATACAGCTTATACAATAGAGACATTTAATAACGCGCAAGTCATTGCCGACACGCCCGTATTTAATGATTATGCGTTGCTGTATCAAAAATATCCTGATGCTAAATTCATTTATTTAGAAAGAGACTTATCGGTCTGGCTACCATCTATCTCTAAATTATTAACGCGCATGTCAGGAAACCTGTTTTCTGATAAAGGTGGCTTTAACGACACCATCAAGCGTTGTTTTTTAAACTCCTTTTCAGGATTAGATGCCGAGCATCTTGATAACTTTGAATTTCTTACTATGTGTTACGAAATACATAAAGCCAAAGCCATTGCGTTTTTCGAGGACACTCAAGCGCAGCATTTGTTTTTGAATGTTAGCCAGCCAAACAGTTTTACAAAACTGTGTGATTTTCTAGAAATTGATGCTGCTAGCACAGAAATGACAGACATGCCTAAGCTCAACGTGAATGGTAAAGTTACGGCTTGGAATGACTTAAAGCACCCACTTAAAATCAGCTCTACGCGCATAGGGAAAGTAGACAAAGACGCCGATTTACTCACATTTATACAATCTGTTTAATTCATGTATATCCTACGCTAGAATACCCTCAGTTTATATTGATTAAGAATGTTTATGTTTGAACTGAAGTACCACACCCCGTTTAATTGGACAGAAAAAGTGCTCGCTGATTTTGATACTTTTTTACAAGATCACGCAGCCGCTGAAAAAAAAGCGTCTGGCATGGCTATGTCTATGTTGGGTCATTACCCTGACAGAATTAAGCTTGTGAAAGCGATGACAGATTTAGCCATTGAAGAGATGATCCACTTTAAACAAGTGTTGAAATTATTAACAGAGCGTGGGGTTACCTTAGGTAACGACCAAAAAGACCCTTATATTAAAGGTATGCGCGCATTATTCAGACAGGGCACCGATGAATTCTTAATCGACCGTCTGTTAGTGGCTGCGGTGATTGAAGCGCGAGGCCACGAACGTTTTTCTTTGGTTGCTGAAGCCTTACCTGAAGGCAAAGAGAAAGACTTTTATGTATCCATTGCTAAATCAGAAGAAAAACATAAAAACCTATTTGTAGAATTGGGCTACGAATACTTTGATAAAGACATTATTGATGCACGCTTAGTAGAAATACTTGAGGCTGAAGCCGAGATCTGTAAAAAGATACCATTTACAGCGGCGCTTCATTAACTCTAATATTACGGCTGAATATATAAGGACTAGCGCATGAAAACGATTATTTTTGGTAATTCTGGCTCAGGAAAATCAACGCTTTCAAAGCGTTTAGCACAAGAACATTCAGCCGCACATTTAGATTTAGATACACTTGCTTGGTTACCAACGTCACTACCAACTCGGGCACCACTTGATTCTTCGCTCGATAAAATCAACGAGTTTATTCAATCCCATTCAGATTGGGTGATTGCGGGTTGCTATAGTGATCTCATTAAACCGATCACAGAGCAGTGTCAGCATTTGGTGTTTATTGACTTAGATGTGGAGATCTGTAAAGCCAACGCTAAAGCGCGTCCTTGGGAGCCGCACAAATACCCATCAAAAGAAGCACAAGATGAAAATCTAGCCATGTTATTGGCTTGGATTGAAGACTATGACACCAGAGACGATGTATTTTCAAAAGCAGCCCATACAAAACTATTCGAGACTTTCACTGGCAATAAAGTGCGTTTAGAAAGCAACCAGCAAAGTAGAGCGTTTAGCTTGAAGTAGTACGTAATAAATTAAACCTCTCAAAATAGAGCTCCTTATATTGAGAGTTGGTATAAAAACTCAGCGGCTTGGTAAACATCAAGCCGCTTTTTTTTGCCTGCATTATTCTAAAAGCGCTTCATAGCGCCACTTGATAACGCTGTTAAGCTTGCCGATATGGCTAATTATACATATACTGTATTTATATACAGTATATGTATTTTGGTGCAGTATGAAAGTAATACCTGTTAAAGCAGCAGCGGGGATCACCGGTTTTGAGTCTCCCGCAGCCGAATATAAAGAGCTCGGTTTATCCCTTGACCAACTGATAGTTGGTGACCCTAACGCCACTTTTTTGGGCCTCGCATCTGGTGACTCGATGCAGGGCGTTGGTATTTTTGATGGTGATTTATTAATTGTAGATAGGGCGGCCGAGCCAAAACACCAAGATGTCATTGTTGCCAACTTTAACAATGAGTTTGTATGTAAAATCCTTGATATCCATAATCGACGGTTATTGTCTGCATCACCTTTGTTTAAACCAGTATTTATCAGTGATTGTGATGTTTTTCAGCTCGAAGGTATTGTGACTGGTTCATTAAGAATGCATCGGCAAAACATGAGATTAAAACAATGTATGCGTTAATTGATGCCACCTCGTTTTATGCTTCAGCCGAAAAAGTATTCGACTTATCAATACGTAAGCGACCCGTTGTGGTGCTCTCAAACAACGACGGCTGCATTGTTGCTGCATCTCCTGAAGTAAAAAAGCTGGGAGTTCCAAAGTTTGAGCCTTACTTTAAATTAAAGCCTATTTTAGATAAGCATAATGTGGTTATTCGCTCCTCAAATTATGAGTTATACGCCGATTTAAGCGACAAAATGATGGCCGTTATCAACCGTTTTAGTGATCAACATTATGTATATTCCATCGATGAGTCATTTCTAAAGTTTGATGGCTATAGTGATGTGGTGAGCTCTTGGTATGAATATGGTCATCTTATTCGTCGCACAGTCTGGCGAAAAACCAAATTACCAGTGGGGGTAGGTTTTGGACCAACACCGACACTTGCAAAAGCTGCCAATCATGCAGCTAAAAAATTTGTGGGCGCAACTGGGGTTGCCGTTATTGACAGTGAAAAGTCTCGAAAACAAATTTTAGCTAATATGGCAGTATCGGATATTTGGGGCGTAGGGCGCCGATTAACCAAGCAGCTTAAGTTATTCGGCATCGAAAGTGCGTTAGATTTGGCTAAACAGAATCCAAAAATGATGCGAAAACAATTTAGTGTTGTGCTTGAGCGAACGATATCGGAGCTTAACGGGATATCATGTTTATCATGGGATGATGTAAAACAGCGCAAAAAAGAAGTATTCAGCACCCGCAGTTTTGGTGAGCGCGTCGAAAACCCATTCGCACTTAAAGCGTCATTAGTAACGCACTGTTCAATCGTAGCCAAGAAACTACGCAAACAAGGTTCTTTAACGAAACGATTAATTATCTTCGCTCATAGCTCACCACATGAAGATAATTACTATAAAAGGTCGTTTATTCAGAAGCTTGCTGTGCCATCGAATGATAGCATGGTATTTGCCAAACAAGTCGAGTTGGTATTCAGCCAATTGTTCCAACCTGGTGTGCGATACTACAAAGCGGGTATTGGCGCCATTGAGCTAGAAGACGATATGCACCAACAAATTGATATGTTTAATGTCTCTGACGATAAACCAGAGCTTATGCAGTGCTTAGATACAATCAATAAACGCTACGGTAGCAGTAGCTTACGTGTTGCTACAGAGTTACAAAGCAATCAGTGGCAAATGAAAAGAGATTGGTTATCGAGAAGATATACAACGCGATGGCCTGAGATCCCGCTAATAAAATGCCAATGAAAAAATGGTAGAAAATACCGGTTGGAAAAAACAATCTATACTCAAAGAAGTAAAGCTAACGCAAAGTGCTTGGGTGAAGGAATATGTTAAACAAATTGATATTTTCAATTTTGTCTTTACCATAGCTATTAACAACCACATCTGCAGTCAGCTTTTTAAGTACTGCAGTTTCACCAATAGCAACTTGCACGTACATTCCCGCTTTTGCATAAACGCGATTAACCGGCAATTGAAAGATATTGAGTATGTTGCCATCTTGGTTAGCACCATCAACACGGGCAGGGATGTTTAAATCTAATTGTTCACGACGATAGTCATGCACCAAGAACTTACCGACTTGGCCACGACACTTTGTTAAGAACGCATCAAGCTCAAGCGCTTCACTTTCAGGCACATTGGCAAGTTCAATTTCAAATTCCCAATATGCGCCTTCTAAATCGAAGATTTCAGATGCATTGTTATGCTTTGAAACATGAACACTAGAATTAGGCACAAGCCTAAACAGGCATTTCTTTGGGGCTTTTGGTAGTGGAAGATGCTCCATATTTTTAACCGCTCTGTGTTTAACATGTGAGCGAGTTTAAAAATTATGGAGCGATTTGAGATGTGGAAAGGTGTTTACAGTGAGTTAATTAATTACCAATAAAACTTAATCATAAATGTGTAATAATTCAATTCTACTTTTTTGTTCACAATAAATTTGATAAAGCTCATAAAGCATAATACAAGAATTAAACACTTTTATATCTGCTAGATATAGTAACTCTTCTTTACATGCTTTTTTTAGTTCAGCATCGTCGATAGCATTTATCCAATGATTTATTTTAGTTGCTTTTTGCAAAAGAGTAATAAACCTAAAATCTTTTAATGTGATCAAACGCAACAAAATATAAATTCTAACGTCAGAAAAAGAACCATGCTCTAAATATAAAATATCATGCAATCTTGAACTTTCTTTATATTTAAATACGTCCTGAATTACCTTTTCTTGATCAGAGTCTAACATTTCAACATATTTAACGTTCCGATGTAGATATTCTAATTTTTTTAAAATATTTTTCTTTAGATACTTTTTACTGATTAAGTTGCTTTCATTTTCATCAATCTCTTGATTAATATCACAAACAAGTTGTTCAGTTGTTTTTTCAATTTCTGAATGTCGTAGAATTAGGAGACAGCCATTCTTTATTCCAACTTCATTAACTGTTTCATTCAGATGGCTATTAAAGTCTGAGAGTCTCTGTCTAAGTAAATCAATAGTGAAAGATACGTTTTGTATTTCCCTTGTCTTAATTAATTCTTTTCTGGTGTCTTCTAATTCTGATTTGCTTGTTTGCCAAGTTTTATAAATTACAAAGAGCGTGATAGTTAAAATTATTGGAGTAAAAAAGTTATTAATAAAGGTGGCTGAATCTATCCAGATTTGTTTTTCATAAACTGATTTTTCATCACCAAAAAGCAAGATAAAAATAAAAAATGAGATAGTAATAAAAAACAATAAGAAAATTATTTGCTTAGGTTTGATTTGATAAAAGGAACTTGGTTTGTCTGGATTTTTTTTTAAAATTTTAACTTCAGATTTCAATGAGAATATTTCATTTTTTAAAGATTCGTAACTTTTAAGAATATGCTTATTGTTAGAGTCAAAAGCTTGAACTGTATTCTTCGTGAGCATAAAAAATCTAATTAATTTACCAATCGTAGGGTAAGTTATAACAAGGCTAAAAAGTGTTATGATGATTTTTAATTCCGGGTAGTACATAAAAACTCCTTTATTTGGCGCAAATCATACACAAAACTGATAGGTTTATGCAGGTAAACATAAAATTAATCCTTAATTTTCTTATGTAAAACAATAAAATTAGACTCTTTTTTATTTCAATATGCTGTTAATATGCTCGAAATTTATTTGGGACAGATAAGATGATGTTCAGTAAGGTTATTTGGTCAGTTATCACCCTTGTAGTATTGTTAACTGTTGTTGGTTTAATTTATTGGTTAACCGTAAAACCATTGAAATGCAAAACTCAGTTCAAATTGTTAAAAATTAATCCACTAGAAAAAATCACATCTCAGCCTCTATTTTGGCTTTGTATAAGCTTACCTGTAACTCTAGGTCTGATGCTTGGCTTTCCTGTCTGGATTAAGTACAGCTTGGGTTATGATGCAGAAGCATATGCTACGTTTATTGAGATAAGTGCATTACCATTGGGCTTTATTCTTTGTGCTATGTACCTTGTGCATGTGTTGCTTAGGGTTCACAGTTCATCTCAAACTGCTCAGCAACTTAATAATCAATATGAACAAATAAAGATACAAACAGAACAGCTTAAAAACCAGAGAGACCAAGTTCAACTAAAAAACTACCTTGACTTCAAAGACTACATAATTGAAAAGTTAGAAGCTATTGAGAAAAACTACCCATATGAAATAAAAGATAAACATACATTTTTCGCATTATTGTTTCCTAATTTCAGTCCAGCGAACTGTGATTTGGGAGAGCTTAATTCTAAACCTAAATTTTTAATTGACCTGCTAGATGAAATCTATGATCAAGTTATTTCATATCTAGAAAATATGGAAAACAATAGAAGCAGATTTGGCATTGAACATTGGGATGTTTATCCACTTTCTTCAGAAGTTGACCTCTCTAAACGTATAAAGGCCAATAAAATGAAGGTAGCCTTGACCCAAAGTTACCTTGCAAGATTGGAATATTCTCTATTTAAAAACGGTATATTTGTGAATACTGATTTTAGGTTTTCAAGCAGAGCCGATAAGAATTCTGGTGTTAAGATTGTACACTTCTACAATAATAGAAACTATTTCACAGTTGATAGTCAACATGAAATGATAATTGATTTTCTAAAAAGCATTTATAGCAAATGTTTACTCGGCTCACCTGATACTAAAAACGAAGATATGAATTTGTTTAATAAGAATAAAATCAGTGTGTTATCTTCTAGGTTTGAAGATTGCACGGAAATATTAGACGATTATATATCTGATGAAAAAAGCAGTTTACACACTGAGAATAAAACTAAGCAGCCCACACAGCCCGAATAATTGCACCATTTTCATTGATATTAGCCACCACCGTAGCAACGATGCGCTGAGCGATGTTGTCACCTGTTTGCTGAGCGCTTTGTTCATCGTTTACTGAACCTTGGACAATGATTTCATTCTTAATACTAAAACTAATACCGCCGCCACTTGTTCCACCTTGGCCGCCAGTGTTGTAGTGCCGTGCCATTGCTCTGATTTCAACGTTTTGTTTAGGCGAAAGAACCGTTCACCCCGTTGCAGAATATAAGTGCTTTCATTTGGCACATAGTCCATACCACCGCGTGCAATACCAGCTGGTTGCTGTGATTTTATTTGTCTGACTTGTTGCATACCCATCATGACAGCGGTTGCTGCAGCTGCAGCACCAAGGGCAGGGCCAACAATGGCATTGGCTTTTTCAGCTTGGGTTTGTTTTTCGAAGTTTGCAAAGGCCATTACATTGCTTTGCAATTCACCTGTGTAGCGTGAACGTATTTGCATTAAGCGCTCTTGATGTGTTTCTTTATCTGCTTTACGTTGCGAATAAAACCTTGAGCAGCATTCAGTTCTTGCTGTCGTTCAAGGTCTCTAATTTCATTATCAGCGTTGTATTTAAGCTCGCCAATTTCATCATTAGCAGCAAGTCCTAGCTGAGAACGGCGCTTTGCTTCAATCCTGGCGCATCTTCAACTGCAAGCTGGTTTTGGTATGCAGCCAAGGCTTCACGGTCTGCATAGCCTTTGATTTGTGCAATGCGGTTTTCAAGTTCAGCCTTCAAGTCATTTTTACGCTTTTCTTCAGCTTCATTTTGAATACGTGTTTTGGCTTGCTCGCGATTGTTAACGATTTCTTTTACATCAGCACTATATTGCTCGCTTAATTCCTGCAGTATCGAGTTGTACTTGGCTTTATTACCTGCATCATTTGCACGTGCTTGCTCAACCATTGCTTTGCGCTTTTCATAGCTTGCCTTTAATCGGGCCTCTTCACCCATTAAAGAGTGTTCTAGTTGTTTAATGTTATCGGGCAGGGCGCTTACTGCTTGCTTTGTTCCTTCAGCTAGTTGCTGCCAGTTCAAAGCATCTAGGTTCGCTTTGAAGTTAGATGCATCTGAAGCCAATAAGTATTGCTCTTGGTTTAGCTAAGCTAACTGGTTTAGATAAGAAAATTGGCAATTGGATTGGAGGCGATAACGGCGAAGCTGTGGCTTCAAAAGTAGTTGATATTGCAGCAACCATTACTGGTAAGTCTTCTCCTGAAGAAGTGGTTAATTCACTGTCACAAAATAAACAGCTTCAAACTCAATTTCGACAAGCAGTATTAAATAAAGAACTTGAGCTTGAGCGCTTAGCTTTTCATAACACCGAAAATGCACGCGATATGCAAAAGGCAGCTTTAGAGCAAAAAGACAAAACTGCAAAACATTTTGTTTATCTGTTCGCGTGGTACTGGGCCGTTGTTTCTTCTTTTTATATAAGTGCGATCACTTTTGTTGATGTTCAAGATGACTCTGTAAGATTTGCAGACACAATTTTAGGCTTTTTACTTGGCACAACACTTGATGCATGGCTCATCACAGGGCTCAAAAGATAAAAACAGGTTAATAAAGTAGGGGACTTTGATGGAAATTTTAGTAATAGTTCTACTTATATATGTAGCATGTGGTTTTGGCCTTTCATTAGCTTCATATCTTCAGTATGCAGAGATAGAAATACATGTTAATGACGTCAGTCCAGATTTCTAAACACTTTTGACAATTATAAGCTTATTAGTTTGGCCATACTTCATATATAAACACTACAAATGCTACATTGAGCAGAAGTGCTAAATGAGTAACTTATCTCCACAATATGGCGACCTTGTGAAATTTAAGGAAGCCATTTCTCACCTTAAAAGTAAGATTCAAATTCCAGCATCTCATTGGGATGATTAACTTGGCCAAATTCACGCAAGAGCATTTACTATTGCTGATGCTACTAAAACAGAGCTTTTGAATGACATATATAAAGATGTAGTAAATTCGATTGAATCAGGCGAAACACTATCAGAGTTCAGAAAACATTTTGATAGTACAGTTTCAAAACATGGATGGTCATACAATGGTAAACGAGGTTGGCGTGAAGAAAAAAAATAAACAAGACACCCAATTTTATTTGTGTGTTTATTAGCGATTTTTAACACTTTAAATTCATAAGTTTTGATTTTATAATTTGAAGGCAGTAAAAATAAAAGGAAATATAATGAAGAAAATAATTTTAATTGCATTGTTGGCTTTCTCGTCATTAGGAATCTCCGCTTCTGAGTGGAATGAAGCAGGAAAAATCACAAAGGTATATCCAAAACCTTCGAGGAACGGAGTTTACTTTATTCATGAGAATATGATTTCTGGTAATTGCTCTAATGGGTCAAATTTATTCTTGAGTGCAGACGAGAATTTATTTAAAGAGACATACTCTTTGCTTCTATCAGCTTATGCAACAGGTAAACCAGTTAAGTTATACGTCAAAGGTTGCCAAAGTGGGTATAATTACCCACTGATTAAAGAAGTAATTGCGCAATAACTCTTATAAAACTATTCAGAGCTGTAATTGTTACAGCTCTTTCAATTAGCGGAAAAACTGAGTAACTTTCTATCTATTTATAATTCAATTTTCAGCTAGCTAATACAACAAACTAGTCTCTAGTAAATCTGCACTCTAATACTTCGCTCTCCGTAGCTTTAGATAACCTTCTTAAATAGATTCTATTTTTTTAATTATATTAACTATATCTTCTGTACTCATAAAGCCAGGTACTGCTTCTCCATTGGCAAATAAAATAGTTGGGGTAGCGCTGAAACCAAATTTTCGCGCTAAAGCTTTTTGAGTATTGAGGAGAACAAAACGAGACACCCATTTTTATTTGTGTGTTTTTCATTCATTGCCTATCTTTTATTTATCTGGTCAAAAGGTAGGCAGACTTCATGGCAACAGCACGTAAGAGACAAGTCAGCTTGGTTGATACCAAATACTATCACTGTATTTCACGGTGTGTTCGCCGCGCATTTTTGTGTGGTGATCATAAGGTTACCGGCAAAAGTTATGAGCATCGCAGACAATGGGTAGAAGATAAGCTAATTGAATTGGCTCAAGTATTTTGTATTGATGTGTGCGCATATGCCGTGATGAGTAATCATACTCATGTTGTATTGTACGTGGATGATGCAAAAGCCAATAGATTGAATGATAAAGCGATTCTTATTCGTTGGC
>CAYZOE010000103.1:0-16483 GCA_964479805.1 uncultured Pseudoalteromonas sp.
AAATCACAGATGAATGGTTAGATATTTATAATTATGAGCGACCTCATGATTCACTGGGTGATATGACACCAATTGGTTACTTTGAGGCTGCATAAAATTCTACAAAAGAGCTGTACTAAATTGGGTGGAGTTACAAAACAAGGAGATGCCTTGCTCGGCCATTTCCGCATTTTGTGATGGCGCCAATATGGCGTTTGTCACCACTCGAGTGTTCACTGGGTACAAAACCCAGATAACTCATTAATTTACGTGGATGGTCTAAGTGCGATAAGTCGCCAAGCTCAGCCACAACACCAGCAGCCACAAGCAAACGAACCCCACGCATAGATTAAATGGCTTTAACAACGGGATAGTATCGCCATTGATAAACATGGTGAGAGAGTTCATTGTCGAGTCGCTCTAACCGTGCGGTTCGCTCATTTATAGTTTGAATAAACTCTTGTAAAACGATTTGTTGTGCGGGGTGCGGCAAGACCAGTTCAGTGAGCCATCGTAAGTGTTTGAGAGACCTGTTTGTAGTGCCTGCATAGTTAATATTGTTGCGAAGAAGCAGTGCCTTTAATTGATATTTAGCATCTTTAAAGTCTTTCATCGCGACTTCTCGAGCGCGAGATAAATCTCGAATGGCTTCGTCTTCAGGCTCAGGTACATAAATAGGGGTTAAATCTTCAGACTTGAGTAACTTAGCTAACTAAAGTGAATCTCGCTTGTCAGTTTTTACGCGCTCACCAGGTTTTTTAGGAATGAGTGAAGGGGCAACTACGTAACAGCAGTGTCCAAGAGAAGTGATTAAGCGATAAATCCAGTAACCACAAGGGCCAGCTTCATAAACAAAATGAAGAGTTGCACTGGGGTATTTAGACTCAAACTGATGAATGAGCTTTTTAATAGCGACTTTAGCAGAAGATATAAGGCCGAAATGAATGGGTTATGCCCCCTCGATTGTGCTCAATGTAGGCTACTTCCACAAACTCTTTATGAGTATCTAAGCCAATGAAAACTATGTTATGTTTAGTCATGCTAGCCACTGATATTTAGTTATTTGACAAACTAATTATGGCTCTGGCTTTAAGCTAACCCACGAAAATGCGGAGGCTAGCACCGTGTGGGAGTCATTATGTCTAGGTAGTGGTCCATGTTTTTAAGTTATTTTGTAGCATTTATCGCAACGCTAATAATTGTGCCAACGCTATATTTTGTTTGCCGTAGCTTTGCAGTAAAGCGATCTTTGCTAATTGCCTTGGTTTCGTTTGTTCCTACATGTATAGGTGTTAATCTCGCCACTGATGCATACACTTTCCGAGAACATCACTACGAAATGGCTAGTGATGTTGGGTTCAGAATTGTGCGGGCCAATATCCCTGAGAATGCTAGGAATATCGAGCTTCACTACACGAAAGGGGCGTTTTTTGTGAAATACAAAATAGATGAGTTCTCGTTAAACGATTGGTTTAAAAAAGTTTGGGAGCAAAATGGTGAGCGAGCTTTGTTCGAAATGAAGGTGCCACAACCTCGGCTCGGTGGTTCGCAAGTGGCCTCCTTGGTAGCCGGATATGGGTGGGTTGTTCCGGTCAACTGTATTGAATATGAAGGCCCGATCTATGAAAATGGCAGTGGTTCACACTTGTGTTTCGATACCGAAGGTGGTACCGCTTATCAATTCTATGCGTTTTGGTGAGGTATCTAACAATCAAATTAACCAAAGCACTCATTGCTGCGCTCCTCGTTGGGACAAGTGCCACGACACGGCGGAGCAGCTGCACTTGCCCGTTATTTGGGTTACATGGACACCGCTTTGTCAAGCAATAGGTGTCTTCGACAACAAGAAGATCTGACAGCAGTTCTACATTCGGCGTTTATTAGCTTTGCTACGCTATCGCCCTGATGAATTTCGCTTGAGCAATGACCTCATTCGTTAGACTGTATTTTCTACTTCCCGACTAAACAGGTTTTATTGCTCTCGGTCTGACCGTGTTATCGTCAATTGCTATTGCTGAGACTCGGTGGGGTTAACCGTTTTGGTGAACCGCGCTTAGCTAATTAAATCACACATAATCAACCTGATATTCTTTGCCTGATTGTAATAGCGCCCAGATTAAACGGGCATTTTTTGCAGCCAATGCTACAACAGCACGTTTAAAACCCCGACGTTCAATCAAGCCTTGCACCCATAAACTGGTTTTGTCTGTTTTCGTTTTGCAGTTGGCAATCACAGCGCGAGCCCCATGGATGAGTGATGTTCGTATGTGCTTTTCACCGCGTTTACTGATGCGACCTAAATGAACGTTGCCACCCGTTGTGTATTGTCGTGGTACTAAGCCAACCCATGCTGCGAACTGGCGGCTAGAACTAAAGTGTTTCGCATCATTAACTGTCGCAACAACAGCGGTTGCAGTGACTTCACCAATGCCAGGTATGCTCATTAGTAATCGTGCAGCAGGCATTTGTTTAGAAAGCGCATAGAGTTGTCGGTCATATTTTAATATTTCTTGATTAAGCCCTTGTATGCTGAGCCACACATCGGTTAAGAGTTCACGAGCAAGCTGGGGTAAACCATTTTCAGCGTCTTCTAAAATACTGGAAATGGTATTTTGTGCTGGATAACGACCTTGGGGCATCACGATACCAAACTCAGCAAGTAAACCGCGTAAGCGATTTATACTGGCGGTGCGGTCTTTTATTAAGCCTTGACGAATACGATGTAGACACAGCACCGCTTGTTGCTCTTCACTTTTTATGGAGACAAACCGTGTTTTAGGACGAGCAACCGCTTCACAAATAGCTTCAGCATCATTGGCGTCATTCTTTTCATTTTGGCGATAAGGAATGACAAACTTAGACGCCATAATGCGTACAGTATGACCGAGTTTAGTAAACGCTCTTGCCCAATAATGTGCACTTGAGCATACTTCCATGCCAATTAAGCAAGGTAGTAATTTAGCAACTTCAGCTAAGAGATTGTTTCGTTTGATGGTTTTACGCAATTTGCACTTGTTATGCTCATCAACCTCATGGATACTAAAAACATATTTGGCTAAATCGATGCCAACAGCTTTAATTAAAGATATGTGGACTCTCCTCGTTTTTGTTCAATACCACTATGACACATTGTGGCGAAGTGGTCGGGGAGTCCATATCATTCTTTAGATGCCCTTAGACTTAGAGGCTAATCATGGATGTAACAAAGAAAAAATTAGAAGATGCCGCTGCGAAAAATATAATTTCACTGCAGCAAGCAGATGCTCTCTACGAGTTTTTGGCTACTCAATCTAAAGATGTTCCAAGATTTACTTTTACTCACGTTCTCTTCTATTTTGGCGGGCTTATCGCTATAGGAGCCATGAGTCTCTTTATGAACCTTGGCTGGGAATCCTTTGGCGGCGCAGGGATATTTTTTATCTCTCTTCTTTATGCTGGTGTAGGTTTTAAATTTTGTAATTCGTTTGCGGCGAAGAGCTTTGCTATTCCTGCCGGCATTTGCGCAACGTTTGTCGTTTGTTTAACGCCTTTAGCAATCTATGGCCTGCAGCAATGGCTAGGTGTCTGGCCTGACGAAAGTGTATATAGAGATTATCACAGATATGTAAAGTGGCATTGGCTATATATGGAGTTGGGTACGCTAGCTGTGGGAGCCATTGTTGCCTGGAAGTACAAGTATCCGTTTTTGATCATGCCAATTGCCGTAACTCTTTGGTACATGACAATGGACATAACAGCGATGATTTCTGGTGGGGATATTAAATGGGAATTAAGGAAGTTGGTTTCTCTGTATTCAGGGTTACTAATGATAAGCCTAGCGTTTTGGATTGATATTCGCTCACATAAAAAAGCCGACTACGCTTTCTGGGTTTACATTCTCGGTGTGATTGCCTTCTGGGGCGGCTTATCTTCTCAACATTCAGATAGCGAACTGTCAAAATTCGTATATTTCTGTATTAATCTATCAATGATAGGTATAGGCGTGTTGTTGGTTCGTAGGGTGTTCGTTATTTTTGGTGCTCTCGGAAGTTGTGGTTATCTGGGGTATCTGGCGTCTGATGTTTTTGAAGATAGCTGGTTATTTCCTGTCGCCTTAACGGTTTTGGGGCTCGGTATTATCTATCTTGGAGTGCTTTGGCAAAAGCATGAAAAATCTATCACTGAAAAGTCACGGTTACTACTTCCTGATCCGTTAAGAGAGCTACTGGAGGCAAAGTCGTGAGACCGCATCTAACAAGTGCGTCAATTAGGACGCTCGCAGGCTCCCGCTTATAACGCAGGCGTTATATTGCTTTGTAAGGTCAAGCGTTGAATAAAAAAGAAAGCAAGGAAAGTGGTATCTTATATGCGGTGTTCATTACCGTGTTGTTGTATTTCTTTTTTAAGATTACTTTGATCTTTTCAATAGTGTCAGGCGGAAATTTCACTTGTTTAAGCTCTATTTGGAGTAACTCTTATTCTGTAATAACTCCTTTCTCTGCATTTTTCGTTGTGGCGATATTCAGCTGCATTTGGTTTTTTTATTGCGGCATAAGGTACAAACGAAAAGTAGGTAAATCGGTATATTTGCTATTAGCTGTCGGAACTGTGTTCTATTACTTTTGGTTCAAAGGTTTTTATGGTTTCTGGCAGCTAATGAGCTACGAGCAAAAGGAAATTACATTACAAGAGTTTTTTGAAAAAACAGGTGGTAAGCAAAGGTTAAAGCTGTATGGTAGTGGCGCCAATAAAAATGTATTGTGTAAATCGCAATATAACAAAGCAAATTAAAAGTGCGGACAAAAAACAGCGGGCTTTTTTCGTACCTCACAAATTATAGCCCACTGTTGTTAGCAGTTTATTTGCTAATAAATGGATTCCCCCGATTGTCAACGAATTCATCTTTGATAATTAGATATAAGACTGCACCTCTACATTCGGCCTATTGATTGAGTGTTAAACTCGGACCTAGATGAGTATTCGCTAGGAAGAGTGCCTTATTCGTTAGACGAGCTTTTTAAGCTCACTCGCCATAAACAGGCTATGGCTTCCTCGGTCTGACCTAATTGTCATCGATGCCTTCGCAAGACTCGGGTAAAACAGATAAACCTTCTAAACTAAATAAATCGTGTTACTTCATAATGGTTGCTTTAATAAATGGCGCTTAGTCATTTAGACTAATTAATGACCTTGTAATCTTCTTGTTTAATCATCAGCGTCCAAATAAGTCTGGCGTTTCTTGCTGCTAATGCGACAGCGGCTTTGAGATATCCACGACGAGCGATGAGCTCACGTATCCAACAACTGACTTTGTCTTCTTTTTCTCTTAGGTTTGCCATAACAGCTCTTGCCCCATGAACGAGGCACATTCGGAGATATTTATCACCACGCTTAGTAATTCTTCCGAGTCGAATTTTACCACCGGTGGTGAACTGGCGAGGTACTAACCCTAACCACGCGCAGAACTGGCGGCTATTTTTGAACAATCGAGGGTCAGGCACATTGGCTGTAACAGCAGTTGCAACTTGTTCACCGACACCTGGAATGGTCATTAAACGCTTGGCGACAGAATCTTCTCTAACTTGTTTCGATTAAGCTCGGTCATAACTGAGTATTTGTTCATTTGCTTGTTTAATACGTAGCCATAGGTTACTTGTCATTTCTCGAGCAAGATGGGGAAGTTTATTATCAGCGTCTTCTAAAATATCCCCAATGACATCATGTAAGCTGTAACGACCTTTGGTAATGATGATGCCAAACTCACTTAATAAGCCTCGAAGTTGATTAATCATCGAGGTTCGCTCTTTGACCAAGCCTTGTCGAACTCTATGGAGGGTCATAACAGCCTGTTGTTCGGCGGTTTTTACAGGAACATGCCAGATATTAGGTCGCATAGCGGCTTCACAAATAGCTTCTGCATCGTTATTATCACTTTTACCGCCAGTACGAAAAGGTTCGATACTTTCGTTTATGAAGAAAGCGCGGCGATAATCGCCACTTGGTGACCAAGAAGTTTAAACTCTCGCGCCCAATAATGTGCACCAGAGCAGGCTTCCATGGCGATGAAGCAAGGATTGAGTTGTGTAATAAAGGCGAGTAGCTTTTTACGAGACAATGTTTTTCTGAGAACAACCTTTCCATGAGCATTCATTCCAACAAGAGAGAATGAATTTTTTGCTAAATCGATACCAAGTGTTTGAATGTTATTCATGATGGATCCCTCTTATTTGAGTGTCGCACCTTAAACATGGCACAAGTGCCTAGAAAGGGGGGAGTCCATCTCATTCGTTAGTTACTAATGGAATTCATCCAGCAAGGAGATAAGGTGAATCTTAAAAAGCACAAATCAGGTTTTCTAGCTGGTTTCACGTCAAGTACTGCACTTTTAGTAAGCGATTTATTTATTTTTGGTAACTTACAGTTAAATCAGTTATCTATTATTTGTTTAAGTTTAGTAAGCATAGTTTGTCTTTTCGGTTTTATTTCTTCAATAAAATCAGATGCTCAAAAGGCATCGTAACTAACACATATGAACCTTCTCCGTTCAAGTAAGTATAACGATTCTTTTTAGCTACTTTTAAGCAGCTAATTTGTCTTGGCAATTCTTAAATCTGTTCAGCTTCGTTATGTCGATTAGCCGTTAAAATCGTTTACGGCAAACACATATTGAGGGTCTCGTATTGCGTTTTCATAGCTGCCTAAATCAGTTGATACAACTTATCACTTAGGGCCACTAGACATTCATCGTTTAACCTTAATCTGGCACTACTCAAGGGGATGGCTCATTCGTCCAGTTAGTCAAAGGTGTGTTACGCAGTAATCAGCTAAGGTGTAAACGATTTAATTCATTGCTTAAATTAATGCGCACCAATGGGGTGTCTAATCAAGGCCAAATAGCTTATTACTTCGACAACACTTACCTGTAAAACTCAGCTATTACTGACATAAACACAAATAATACGTTGTTGTTCATGCCTATCTAGTTAGGTGTAGAGCTCACCCCACTGTGCGACTTAGCTTCTTAAAAAACGTTCATCATCAAATACCGTTTTGTTCTTCAACATAAAATAAACACAGCGCCCGAGCTTATGGGCGAGCACTGAAAGTGCTTTGGCTTTGCTCATGCGTTTTTGTAACTTGTTTAAGTAGCGCCGAGCTTTGTCGTTTCCACGTAAATAAAGGACAGCGGCTTCACTGAATGCCCATTTTAAGTGGCCATTGCCAATTTTATTACCACTAGTGCCATAGGTTTTACCTGCGGATTCTGCTTTACACTTAACGAGTCGACAATAAGAAGCGAATTTTTGTACAGACTCAAAGCGGTTAATATCGCCAACTTCATATAAAATGGTCATGGCTAGAATAAGACCAATATCGGTATGGTGCGCAGTTGAGCATAATAATTTGGTTGATGCCTTTTAGCTTTACTCTCTAAATAATATTCAAGCTTTTTAAGTTCCTCAGCGTACGCATCGAGAATGGGTAAATCAAAGTTAACATTACGTTGAACGGCTTGGTTGTCAAAACGCGTTTGGAATTCTTGTCGAACACATTTATTTTTCATGTGAAGTTCGAGAGGCGGGAAGTTATATTGACTATTTGTATTAACTATATGTGCTTTGAGTTGTGCGCCATGCTGAACCAGTCGTGTTCTTCTACGAAGCAGATCACGAGTAGAGCGCATATTAGCAGGATAATTGTAAGCCAGAGGAAAGTTGCCACCACGTAGTAAGTTGGCAATTTTATATGAATCAATCTTATCGTTTTTGGCTTTACCTCCATGGATTGCCTTCATATATAAAGCATGTCCAAGCACAAAATTAATATCATATTCAGCACATAAATCACTGACCCAATACCAGCAATGCATACACTCGACACCAATTACGATATCTTCAAGGTAAGGTGAGATGAGTTTAAGTAATTCAGTTTTATCGGCTTTTATTTTTTGATGAGCAACTTTATTGCAGCGCTCATCAAGAATGCAAACGTATAAAATGCGTGCATGAAGGTCAATTCCACAATAATATTTGTGAAAAGTAGTATAGAATTTCATTGAGCTTTCTCCTTTAGGTTTGGTCGCCTTGAAGTTTAGTTGTTCGCTAAACTTTGGGGAGAAGGTTCAATAAGTATCAAGGCCATGCAATATGACAATGTAATCTAGCGTACCTTTATGCGTGCCGCACAAAGACGCGCCAGATTAATATACAGTTGATGACTGAGTTATAAGTCTTTATGAGATTAATCGCCTTACTCACTTTGCTGATTTCATTTTCCGTAATTTCTTCAGATGAGATTGTGGCAGTTGTAGACTTAACTTTCATTACTGATACAGAAATTGAATCGGGTAAAATGTGTTTTGATGAGAAACCTTGCCAAACATGGTCCACGTTTATTCTGTATAAAGCTGAGCTTAAAAACTTAATTTCAGGTCTAGAAACTGGGCAATATTTCAAAATTATTTACGGGCGACATAGTTACAACGAAAACGCCATTGAAAATGTAAAAGTCTACTTAAAAAAATTAGAGCCAAATAATAAATTTGGTGCTAAATATCAAGTGATTAGATTGGAGTAGGCGGCTTATAACAAAGCCATAAACGAGGTAAAAAAACAGTTGGCTGTTACGCTTCGCTTCAAACTTTAGCCGACAATTTTTTGCCGATTACAACGGCGCTATGCACTTATTACAAAGTTAGTTTTTAGTTTAGAATAATTGCTATAGTGTAGTTCTTCCATCAAACATTTTACGATATGAACTTACATTACAAATTAAGAGACTACATAGTTGAGTTTTTAAGGAGTATTAAATATGAGTACAGAATCTTCTCAAGAAAAACCTAGTAATAAAAGCACCATCTTAAAAGCAGTTTTAATTGGCTTTACAGTTGGTGTGGCATTTATGTTGACCGCAAAGTTTGTAAATTTCGTTATTATGTAATTGCTATGCTTTTGTGACAGGCAGTTAAAATTAGGGCTAACAATATTAGTACCTTATGCATTAAAAGATGATGAAGCGAAAGAACATTTTAAAGTTGGCTATGGGTTCATTGTTCGCTAATTTTAGCCAACATTAATACGCCGTTTATTAAGGCGTCATATTTCAAGGAGGACTAAGTGCAATTTCCAGAGCTAGAAACACCTCGGTTAATTCTTAATGAGTTATCAGAAAGTGATAGCCAGGCTTTACTTGATATTTTCTCTGATGAAAACGTTATTAAATTTTACGATATTGATGTTTATGATTCTGAGAAACAATCTTTGGAGTTAATTAAATTTTTTAATCAACGATTTGCTGACAAAAGTGGTGTTCGTTGGGCTATTCGAGTTAAGAGCACGGGAAAGTTAATTGGTACGTGTGGTTTTAACTCAATAAATCTAAAGATGAAAAGTGCAGGTATTGGGTACGAGTTGTCCTCAAAGTATTGGGGGGGTGGGTATGCTTCCGAGGCTGTTAGTAAGATTATACAATTTCTATTCTCTAATGGCCAACCATTAGGTGAACTCTACCGTATTCAAGGTGACACTATGATTGGAAATACAGCTTCTGAGTCGGTGTTAAAAAAGCTGGGTTTCAAAGAGGAAGGAATTAGGCGTTCTAGTGGTTTTTGGAAAAACGAGTTCCATGATTTAAAGTGTTTTGGCTTAATAAAGCCTGAGTTTAAAGAAATATAATAAGAGACTAAACCAAAGCTAACTTTAGTCTGCTATATTGTGTCGGCTAAGCAATGCGTTATTCGCCAAGGGGGTAATGTGGAAAATAATTACTGGTTCATCATTTTAGCTTTTGTAGCTCTATTAAATTTAGTTGTTTCTATTTACTTGGCTAAGAGGACTGATTTAGAAGCTTTTCAAAAAATAGCTCAAATTATTATTGTTTGGCTAATTCCAGTATTTGCAGCGGTTGGGTTGTGGTTATTCCACCGCTCACAAGATTCACCTTTTAGTTCATCAAAGCCTTTGGGCGGTGGATCAAGCGATAGCTCAAATATCACTGGTGGCGGAGATTAAAAGGCTTATTGCAATTAACTATGGCGTCAATAACTAACTTTAAACTTTTGGCGCCTCCCACATTACACTATCTCTGTGCATAGAACATAATTATTTTGCGAACGCGAGCTATAAATGCCACTTTGCGCGGTTTGCCTGCAGTAACAAACTAGGTTGTATTAAAAGCAATGTGGTTACGAATAAACATTTTAATTATCAGGACTTTTAAAGGTTACATCTTCTGTTTTTTAGCTAGAACAAATGATGTTCTTGATTCTGTACCTAATTATGCTTATTGGTATACACATATATCTTGCTGACATATTATATCTAACTTATAAAATGAGGCCTCATCAAATTTAGAAAGTAAGTTATGTAAGCTCAGTTTAAACTGATGGGAAAGCACATGTAAGTGTATAGCAGCAGCTTCGGTTGTGTGGTCTATACAACTGACAGACCTTAATAAATAATGAACTTAGCGAGCAGGAATATTTAGATGTTCAAATTAGCAATCATATTCATCTTATTTTTTTCACATAAATCGTCTGCGAGTAGTTTGCCCCATTTGAGTTTTGTCAATTTGATAATCAACCCAGAAGCCTATAATTCAGAAGAAATTATGTTGTCTGGTTATTTTTTAAATACCGATGAGGGCGCATATCTTTGTATGAGCATGGAGGTGTGTTATATAAGGGCTAAAGAACGACTTAGAGTTAGAGGGCTAAGTGAGAAAAATATAACGAAAGCGAACAAATGTCACATTGGATTGATCGGTAAATTCATTGCTTTAGATTTAAGTGATCAAGGGCATTGGCCCATTTCTGGTTTTCTAGATGTATCAGATAGGTATCTAACTTCTTATCATGAAGGATATCAAGTGGTTAATGAAAACTGTGAAATATTTAAAGAGTTCAAAAAGTATAAATATGGGAAGTGAAGTGAGGCTTATCTCTCAAAGCTTCAATTTTAACAATAAGTTACGAGCTGGTTAGGTGTAATAAAATGATTAGAACTCTTATTGTATTACTAATTTATATCTTTCATATATAGGAAGTGCTTTTTTCTTGTAACTAGATTAATAAAGACTTAGATATTATTATGCGAGTCAATGAATTAACTAACATCTACACTGACATATAAAGCTTTAATCAAAAAGTTCAATGGTTATTAACTCAGAGTCACTTCTTTAGAGTTGCAAAATGAGTTGATAGTAGATTTAGAAACTTACTATTTAGCAGTATACCCTTTGATAAGTTGTTATCTAGCGTTTTGGTTAATAGATGATAGTGATTATGCATCAAGCAATAGGCATGAATTATCCAATTAAACCTGTCGTATATCGATGCTGAAACATCTATATAGATTGCAAGGTTTTGTTCATCTCTATAATAGATTTCCGCTCATTACCACGTGAATTGACATGATAAAGTGCCTCAGAAAACCCCAAAGTATTGGCCTAGTTATAACTTTTAAGTAAAGAAAAATTAAAGGTTAGCTAAATAATACAGCTAACCTTTATGATATTACACAATACAAGACTTGCTCCCATTTTTCGCACATAAAAAGTGTCGAATTACACGCCGAGTTGCAAAGCACTTTAAGCAAAACTCTAATCGTTGAGAAGATAAAAAACTAGATAGCTTTTACATCGTAGCGGCCTACCGATTGATGGCCCCGTTGATAATTAGTATTACAAAGGTGGTTAGAAGCAGTGTGCTTTCCTCAAAAAATAAAGCAGTTAATAAGTAGAAATATTCACTAACTAAAATAGGAATATTTATCATTGCATTAAAGCTAGTTTCGAGCTCTTTTACCAATTTTAATCAAATTATAGGGTTAAATGCTGAAAAAATATAAGAGGGAGAATTTCTAATTATTGAAGTTAAATAAATTAAAATGCCAAAAAACATTGATATTTTTGCTTAAGTTGTCTTAATTATTAAAGTAAAGAAAATAAAAATAACTTTTTTCTAATACTGTATCGGATTAATCAAAACAGCTATGAGTGAACAAAAAATATTTCTTTTCAAAGACTTTCCAGCACAAATACTAGCGCTTGATTTCGAAGATAAACGCAAGTTATTACTTCCTTCAATTTATTTTTGCGTCGCTTTTTTCTTTTTGTACTATACCTTTTTGATAGTACCTAAATTTGGCACTGATTCGGTTGTTTTCATTATCGACAATATTGGTGGGTTATTCATTATTTCAGGTTTCATCGTGAGTTATTTTTTATCACGAGTTTACAAAAACCACTTCGTGCTTTTTTTACCATCATTCATGTCAGTATTCACAACATCACTTTTCCTGCTTCATCAACCTTTTTATGAGTCGGTTGATCACCTATGGATCTCTTCACAAATTATCGGCATTATTTTCTCAATTTACTTAGGTAGCCCTAAGTGGAATGTCTGTTTATTCATACTTAATGCACTTGTTCCTCCATTAATTGGTTTTTTTTCAGAACATCTGAGTCCAACAAACATTATTTACAAACAAGCGATTGTTTATTATGCCAGCGTGATATCTATTTATTTGTCTTACAGAGTTTTAGAAGGAAAATCTGAACTTGCATTAGCAAGAGATAAAGCAATAAATACAGAAGCGTTTAAATCACAGTTTCTTGCCAACATGTCACATGAATTACGCACACCTATGAACGGCGTATTAGGAAGCTTGCAATTACTCGAGCGTGAACCACTTAACCATAAGCAGCAGCAACTTCTATGTAATGGTATTTCAAGTTCAAAGCTTTTGCTTTGTGTGCTTAATGACATTCTTGATATTTCAAAGCTTGAATCTCGCCAGCTTAAACTTGATATTAAAAGTGAAAATATTATTTTAACTATTGAAGAAGCAGTCAGGGAGATGAGCTACCTTGCTGCTGAAAAAAAACTTAGTTTGAACTTTAAATATGACCTAGAGATGGAACAGTTTTGGCAATTTGATTCGTTGAGACTCAAACAAATCATGTTGAATCTGATATCTAACGCAGTAAAGTTTACCGAGCAAGGCCAGGTTTCTGTAAATCTTTCACAAAAAACGACGAACTTGGAAATCTCTGTTTCTGACACTGGCATTGGCATGAGTGAGGATTTTCTTCAGCAAATTTTCCAACGTTTTACACAAGCAGAGCCGTCTACCTCAAAGCAATATGGTGGTACAGGCCTCGGAACCGCAATTTGTTTTGAGATTGTTAGTTTAATGAATGGTCAAATCGAGGTGACAAGTGAGTTGGGTAAGGGAAGCACTTTTATCGTAAGTTTGCCTTTGCAAGTGAGTCAAACTCATGATGTAGAGCAAGTAAAAGAACAAGATATAAAGGTGCCAAATGGCGAAGGGCTTACAACTTTAATTGCTGAAGACAACATGATCAACTATGTCGTCTTCGAGGCGATGATGTCACCCACAAATACACATATTTTATTTGCTAAGGATGGGGTAGAAGCCATCGACTTATTTTCAAAGTCACATGTGGATATTATCTTTTTAGATATTCAAATGCCTAATATGGACGGTATAGAAGCATGTAAGGCGATTAGAGAAGTGTCAAAGAATATACCGATCATAGCAATAACTGCTAACCTTTTTGAAGATGACATTAGAAAATATGAAGAGGTAGGCTTTGATGGGTATTTATCAAAGCCATTAGACATGCAAAAACTCTATGACCTTTATGCTTCATTTATTCATCAAAGTAGGGCTAATTAGCCAACTAAGCTTACGTAATCTTTAAAAGTTAGTGCGGTTATGAACCGCAGATTTCTTGTTAACTTGCAACCTTATATTAATCGACTTCTCCGAAAGCACCATAAAAATAACGCGATTTGAAGCCCAGCTACACCGCTGTAAAACCACAGTGTGTCTATACCCCCTGAAATGAATATGACCATGACGCTGAATAAAAGAAAACCACCTAAATAGCACCAATGACTGCCGTTAAAAAACTTAGTTGCAATGAAATGAGTCGGTAAACCGAAAATAACCCAGCCAATAATAGAAAAAATAAAGTAAAAGAGGCCAACAAAGATAATTGAGTTATAGAAGTAATATAAATCAATTGATACATAACTTGATTCGTTAGACCAAAACAGCACCATGAATGGAATAAACGACATCAAGATGGCTCTAAATATTGAGTGAAAGCTGTGAAGCACTAGTTTTTTATTGAGGCAAAACAGAGTACGGGAGCTAGGTTTCATCGTCTTCATTTAACATCGCCATTAGAGCAGGTCTTACCACAGACAGAATGAGCACGATTATGACAATTGCACCGAGTGCTAACCTAACGGTTTTAAAAAACCATGGCTTTTGCCATATCTCTCCTGTTTCTTCTTGTAACTTTTTCTGTTTGATGAATTCGTCATAAGCTTTATTTAAATCTGCGTGTTTGGTGATTTCTGGATACTCGATAACATAGCCAATTTTAGCCAGCGAGATCCGTGCAAGCTCAGATTTTGCCTGGTCTACATAAAGCATGTGGTTTTTAACATCAGCGCGATATTGAATACGCTCTTGATCTAATACATCGGCAATTTTCACCGAGTCGACCAAGCGCATGTCTTGAATAAGTGGTCTATAGATAGGGCTTTCGCTTCTGGCCCATATAATAACAAAAATGGCTATGATGAGTGATATACCAAGTGTCATCATTAATTTGAGTTCTTTTGTGATTAAGCTATTCATAGTTCCTCTGTTTTATATAGTTTTTATTTTTTAATCTGTGTCAAAGCCACTGTCGTTTCCACGTCTTGACTGTAAACCGCTTAACAAGGTGCCAATAATAAAGGTAACTATTGGCAAGAATTGATTAGTACTTTCTGTGTTTGCATACCAACTGACTGAAAATAAAATAACGAGCCAACCAATGAGTTTGACTGCATTGATCTCATAAGGGCTTGGAATTGCACTGAACGCTATACCAAGCATGATTGCCGCTAAATGGTATTGTTGAAACTCAATACCTAAAAAGTAGTTTAGAGCCACAATTAATATGATGAGTACATAACCAATAAGGTTGAAGAGCTTTTCCATAATGTTTTTTACTTATAAATTTTTATCTGCTCTGCAAAAAATTACAATATGTTCCTTCTGAATGTACAGTTTTTAACATTTTAAAAGGCGGAGATTCAAGTACCTATAAATATACTCTTAATTTAATAGTAAGCTTGGTATTATTGATTTGAAATAGCGCTTTGTTTAAATACAGAGGGCTGCTTTGCGTTTGTTTATGTCTTAATCTTTCACTTCTTTATAAAAAATGTAACCCCACACGTTGGCTATTTTTTTTACAATTATCCATGTAAGTAATTGATATTAATAACTAATTCATATAATTTTGTTCTTTATTAATAAGAATTGTTCACAATACTATTCAGGTATGACCATGTTCTTAAACTAAGTATTTTTAAATGTTAGGCAACATAAAAGGAATGAAAATGTTACGACTAGCTACATTAAGTTTGTTTTTAAGTTCGGCCGCTCTTGCTGGTGATAATTCACATTCAGTGGGTCTTGGCTATAGCTATTTAAATATTGACAATATCAATGATGAAAGTACATCTGAATTAAATGATTTGGTTACATTTCATTTCTCTTTCTCATACCATTACAACGTGAATAAGTATTTTTCTGTTGGCGTGGGCCATTTGAATGGTGACAGCAGTAAAGCCGATGGCGGCTTTATAGATGTATTTACTGACTCTAAAATAGATTACAACTCTAATTTTCTATCTGCGATTATCAGTTATCCGATTACAAAAAGAAGCTCACTATATTTTAAAGCGAATGCATTGAGTTATGAATATGACATTATTGATGATAACAAGTCAGTTTATAAAGAAGATGACAGCGATTTGGGTTATGGCCTTGGCTGGAAGTATGTATTTGATGGTGGTATTGGGCTCGACTTTGGATATGAAGTATTGAACTTAGGCAGCCGAATAGACATTGAAGGCTTTAGTGCAGGAATTAGTTATAACTTTTAATCACGAATAGTTTAAAGACTTTAAGCTTGCTATTTAATTCAGTGTTATTTACAAAGTGACACTGAATTATTAGCTTCTTTGAATAACACTTGATGCTGGCAATTTTATATTTTTGATCTTGTATCTATTAAACGATACTACCCCTTCAGACATAACCATATTTACAGCACATTTATAAAGAAAGACTTCAATTTAGAGCTAAAAAGAGCTGACTTAAAACCTACTTTTTTTAGTTTTGACTAAACCGCAGTGAAACATCAAGCATTGGCGTCGTGCTTTCAAAATATAAAAAGGCCTTATGAGGCCTTTTTATATTGGGACAGTATTTAGCTTTAAAGCTTGGATTTCACTTCTTTGAGTAGTGTTTGAATGGCGATGCTATGACTATTAAATATATCGTCACCAGCAAATATAGGCAGCATTCGCTCAGGTACAAGTCCTTTACCCTCTGATACTTTACCAGTACTGTCTTTGTAGACTTCATTTGATAAACCAAGATGCCAACCGTTTAAAAGCATTTTATCTCATGGATTTGTTGTTGATGGTAAA
>CAYZOE010000104.1:0-4598 GCA_964479805.1 uncultured Pseudoalteromonas sp.
ACTGTTCAAACATTGAACTAAAGCATTTTGACCATATCAATTAAGAAGATAAGCAAGTTGTTGAGCTGGTTTGATTGTGATGCAACTAAGCCTTTTAATTTTTCATGGAGAGAGTCATGCATTTAGCACAATTGAATATAGCTCGCGCAAAATACCCCTTAGATGCCCCTGAAATTAAGGACTTTGTTGATAATCTCGATGTGGTAAATGCCACAGCGGAACAAAGTGAAGGGTTTGTATGGCGCTTAAAGGATGAATCGGGTGATGCGACGAGCATTCAAGCGTTTGACGATCCGAGTTTGTTAATCAATATGTCAGTATGGACAAGCACCGCTGCTCTAAAGGACTTCATGTTTCGCACCCATCACCGTGATTTTATGCGACGTAAAGGTGAGTGGTTTGAAAAGCTAAATGAAGACTCTTATGTATTATGGTGGATTGAAGAGGGGCACGTTCCCACCGCTGAAGAAGCAAAAGCGCGCTTACAATATTTAAGAGAGCATGGTGACTCGCCTTATGCGTTTACTTTTAAAGCCAATTTCACACCAGATGATTTATAACGGTTTATGCAGGATAAATACCTTTAAACTTATTGATGGAGCGCGTGTTCAGAGGCTGCCTTAATTGCAGCTTACTGGCGGTTGCTGAAAAGTAATTGTGCTGATGAAATTCAAGAGGATCGCACTCGACTTCGATATTTAGAAATTTGAATAGCCCAGCAAGCTGAGAGTGAGGTTTGCTTACTAAGTTTTCATAGTCAACACGCATAAAATTCTCGCTGAAAGTTTGCTGCCAATGTGTTCCTAGCTTTATAAAGTCTTCATAAAAAGCGTTGATATGGTGCCAATCATAACTGTAATGATGAAAAGGGCTGTTTACTTGGTAGGCTTGTCTAAAATTACCGACGCAGGTATCGAATTTATTACGTACTAGCCAAATGATTTTTGCATTTGGAAACAGCTTCAAAATCACGTCGACAAAGTAGAGGTTAAACGGTTGTTTATCTATGCCTCTTATGCTGTTTTGTCGCATGTCTGTTTGCTGGTTATTTTCGTTAAGTAAATGACTATATTGTTTAAGTAGTAGTTCGGCGCTATCCGAAAGGGTTAATTCTGTTTGCTTATAAAACCCCGCTTTGATGTTTAGTAATTGAGGTAAAAAGCTCAGCTCACCTAACGCTTTGAGCTGTGGTTGTGTCGCTAAAAGCTGCTCCAACAAGCTGGTGCCAGAGCGGGGCATGCCAACAATAAAAATAGGGGCAATGGCTGGGTTAACGGTCTTAGGCGTATTTTTCAATAACGCGTCAAGCTTTTCATTCATAAAGCTTTGAATGCGACTTAAACAAAACTGCTGGTGGGCGTCTGCGTCAAACTGAATGCTTTGCGCTACAGTTTCTTTACTTAATTCAAAGTGATGCCATGCCGCTTTGTAGTCTTTCTGCGCTTCTATATATAAGGCTTTTGCATAATTGAGGTACTGGCTTTTTGGCTTCTTTTCTAGTGCCTTTTCTAAAGCAATGGGAATAGTATTGGATTTGTCAGATTTGAGCTCAGCGAGTGATAAATGGGCCAATTCGTGTAAAGGCTGCTGCTGTATTACAGACTCAAATAACTTTTCAGCATCTTGTATTTTTCCTGCCATTTTTAAACATATCGCGTAATTTAAACTAATGTTTGCGTTCAATTCATCAAGTGAATGGGCTTGCTCGAATAAACTGAGTGCGCGATATGGTTGGTTTAGGCGAAGCCATAAATTAGCGGCCAAATCTAGCTCTATTGCAGAGGCTGAAAGTGAGTGCGCTGTATTAAAGGTTAAGTCTTTGAGTATATTTTCGCATTGCTGGTGATCGCCCGCCAACAATGCCGTTTTAGCAAGCTGAAGTATACTAGGTAATGACGGCGCTAAACTCAGTGCCTTGCTAATAATTTTAAGCGCTTTATTTTTATCGCCTGCGAGTAAATTCAGTTCAGCCAGAAATCCCCAAGCTTGAGGATTACAGGGCTCTTGTTGTAACCAAGACACTAATAAAGGGTGCGCTTTTGTGAGCGCGCCCTTTGTAAGGTATTCTTTAACTTGACTGGCTCGGGTCATTTATAACTCAAACTGGTAGTCAAATTTAAGGCCAATAGTACGAGGTGTGGTTACATAGTGCCCGTACACACGTTGTAATTCTGGCAGTGCTTTTGAAAGCTCTGGATATTTGCCTTCACCCGCCCAAGACTTATCTCGACGCACCGATGTTTGCGCGTATTTATCGAATAAGTTGTTCATATAAAGGTTCGTAGACCAAGCTTCACCTTGAAGTCTAAAGCTTAAATTACTCATAGCGTAACCCGCTAGGGTTTCACCGTCTGCTTTTAAACCTACTTTGGTGATCACATCACTTTGTGCCGTTAAACCATAGTTGATTGTCAGCAGTTTATCTTCCAATACATCTGTGTTGTAGGTTACGCCGAATGACAACTGATGTTTAGGCGCACCCGGTAATCTATCGCCTTTTTCACCATCGTAGTAAGGTTGATATTTGGCGATTTCTTCGCTGCTGTAGTCGTCTTCAGAGAAAACTGCAAACAGGGCAGGTACGTCTTGCGTTAACTTTGCATCTGCATACGAATAGGTTAAATAAGTACTTACGTTATCGGTTAATATTGCGCGAGTTGCAAACTCAATACCTTTACTCTGTGCTTCACCGGCATTTGACGTAATAATGGCTTTACCATTCACCGTGGTTGCTTGGATTTGCGCATCATTCCACAGCACATTAAAAGCTGCGATATTCAAATGTAGCTTGTTCTTAAACCAAGTCGATTTTAAGCCTAACTCAAAGTTAGTGGTGGTATCTGGTTTATAGTCAACTTCGTGTGGCAAGGCACAGATTATTTGTTGATCAGGCAATACTTTTGGGCATGACATCACACCATTACCGCCGCCTAATCTAAAGCCTTCGCTGATCGTTAAGTAGGTCATGACACTGTTATCCCACTTATAATCAAGATTAAATTTAAATAGAGAGCCATTGTCGCTGGCATCAACCAATTCCATTGGTACTTGGCTGATGTTGCTGATATCACCTGAGTACAACGGTGTAACAGCGCCAGACAGCGACTTTACTTCATATTTATAAAAACGCGCACCGACAGTGGCATTTAGCTTATCGTTAAACGCATAGCCGATTTCACCAAAAATAGCTTGCTCTTTATTGTCGTATTCACCTAGTGCTAAATACTCTAAGTCTTTTTCAATATTGGTGATATCTCCGCCCCAAAAATCGCTAAGGCCAGGCGTGTATTCACGGTCGTCTGAACTGCCTTCGGTTTTGTTGTAATAGACACCGGCGATCCAGTTTAACGCAGTGTCGGTTTTCGATACTAAACGAATTTCTTGTGTGAAGTTTTTTACTTCAATGGTATCGTCAGTTAACGCCGTAAAACTAGGAAAGTCTGCGTAACCCGGCCATATATCATAAAGCAGATCGGTTTGGTCACGTTGACCCACTTGTTCGTAGTCGGTTAAACCCGCAGCAGAAACAAGCTCGGCAAAGTCTAAATCTACCTTTAATTCAAGACTAAGTAGTTCATCTTCTTGTGTATTTGGCTCTAATACGCGATAGGCAGACTCGTATTTACCGACTTTGTCAGTAAGGGGATTGCTACTTGCCAAACTTTGATATTGGCTAATGCTGTTCGCGCCGTTTTCTTGTTTTTGATAGAAGTAGTTAAGCGTTGCTTCAAACACATCAGATGGCTTATAACGAAGAGATACGCGAGCTGTGGTGATGCTTTCGTCGTTGGCATCTTTATGTTGGGTGATGTTTTGTGCTACTTCTTCAGAGTTGTCCCAGTCAATATCTGGTTTGCTAACACCCGGTGTTTTAACAACATAGTTGTAATCGATAAAGCCTGGATTGGTGTAATGATTAAAGCTCGTTCTCAGTGCCAGTGTATCTTCAATCAATGGCAGATTTAGAACTGTACCAAACTCGCCACCTTGGCCGTCGCTTTCAGATAAGGCAAACACGTCGCCGCTCACTTGTACTTCAGTGTAATCAAGCTCTGGTGCTTTTAGCATGTAGCGAATAGCACCACCCAATGTACCAGCACCATAAAGCGTACCTTGTGGGCCAATAAGCACTTCTACACGTTCGATATCGGTCAAACGTAGATTAACACTAAGTGGTATTTCACCTAAATAAGTGGCAACTGTACCAGAGTCTGAGGCACGTTCAGATGAATTTGTATTCAATCCGCGAACAATGATAGGTGAGCTTTCACGGCCGCCCTGATCGGTAATAGTTAAACCCGGCACCCAGCGTGATACAGATTCAAGATCGGTGATATTTTGTTGCTTCATCACATCATTGTCGACCGCTGTAATATTTAGGGGGGCTTCTTGCACTGTGCCTTTGCGTCTTGTTGCTGTTACTTGAATAGTCTCAATCTGTTTAGGAAGTTGCGCTTTTACCTCAGCATTAGGTTGATTTTGCGCGTGTACGAACGAGATTGGTAAAACCGCAGTAGAGACTGCAAGTGCAATCATTGATGGACGAAAAAGCGAGAACACGTAATACCTCATAGTTAATTTGAACGTCATTTTGAGGA
>CAYZOE010000104.1:4698-16321 GCA_964479805.1 uncultured Pseudoalteromonas sp.
CCGGTGATATTTTTTACATTTTTTTGGGTGATTAAGTTATCGCGAATACTCAGCCCAATCCTTTCGAGCCTGAATTTCGGTTAGTAGAGAAAAATGGTTAAAGATTTTATCGATATTATACTTATCAATACAGTCTGCATTGTCTTGGTATTAAATGAAATTGTATCCATCTTATTGTCATTAATAAGTGTTTTAATTGTCATAAATGAATAAATAAATGTTTATGATGAAGAGATTTCTAGGGTTAGGTTTAATTCTTTTAGCTGGTTGTAGTGCCAAGCAACCTTTACTATCGAGCGAGGAAGTTCAGGTCGGTGTAAGGCCATACTATTTAGTTCAACAACTACCAGAGACTGAACTGAAGAGGAGACTTAGTGCGTGTGATGCTTCGACCTTTAAAAAGAGTGATTTTTCTATAGGCCACCGAGGCGCGCCTTTACAATTTCCTGAGCATACAAAAGAGTCATATATAGCTGCTGCTAGAATGGGTGCTGGCATATTAGAGTGTGATGTTGCGTTTACTAAAGACAAAGCCTTGGTATGTCGTCATTCGCAGTGCGATCTGCATACCACGACAAACATATTGACCATTCCTGAACTTGCAAATAAATGTCGTATTCCCTTTCAAGCAGGCGATATCAATAAAGGGATTAAGGCTCAGGTACAATGCTGTACTTCAGATTTAACCCTAGATGAATTTTTACGCCTTCAAGGCAAGATGGATGGTGCCAACGAATTTGCTAAAACAAAGCAGGAGTATATTCAAGGTACACCTAATTGGCGCACTGATTTATATGCAACAAATGGCACATTGATGACGCATAAACAAAGTATTGCGTTATTCAAACAGCTAGGTGTCAAAATGACGCCTGAACTTAAGACACCACAAGTTGAGATGCCATTCAATGACTTCACACAACAAGACTATGCGACAAAACTCATTACTGAATATGTGCAGGCTGGTGTGCCGGCTAAAGATGTATTTCCACAGTCATTTTTACTTTCAGACGTACAATATTGGAACAGATACCATTCTGAATATGCAAAGCAAGCAGTTTATCTAGACGATAGTTATGAAATTGCTGGATTTGATCACAATGATCCGAGTACATGGCAGCATACTATGCCTGAGCTTAAAACTATGGGAGTGAATATTATTGCGCCACCACTATGGATGTTGGTTACATTAGATGCACAAAATAATTTGACTCAGTCGGCATATGCCATGGAGGCAAAAAAAGCGGGTCTTAAAATAATAACATGGTCATTGGAGCGCTCTGGGCCACTCAAAGATGGCGGTGGATTTTATTATCAGTCAGTTAAAAATATCGTAAATAATGATGGGTTTACTTTAACGTTGCTTGATTTTCTTGCACGTGAAGTTGGTGTCATCGGCGTATTTAGCGATTGGCCGGCAACAACCACTTATTATGATAACTGCCGCGAACAGGTGTTGTAGTAACTAAGATTTAGTAATAAAAAAGCCCCAAGAAATCTTGGGGCTTTGCACAACTAATTTTCAGAGACTAGAAGTTATATTTAAACTTAGCATACATTTGGCGACCCAAAGCACTGTGTGTTTTATTGTCTATACCAGACCACTCTGAAGGTGCTTGTGGTGCTTCTTCATTCATGAGGTTTGCAGCACCAGCAGTTAAGATTAGATTATCAAAGCCTGTGTAGCTCACCGAAGCATCAAGCGTTGTCCATGAGTCAACCTTAAACTTATTGCCGTTTGCATCGGCTAAGTCGTTGTAAGCGTCGATATGGCTGAAGCTTAACGTAGTGATTACGTTGTCTAGCTCCCAATCAATGCTTGCAGTCCACCTAAACTGTGGATGCTGATACTCACCGTTGAGATCTTCAGCAGCAATTGAGGTGTTACCATTTGCATCACTCTCAAAAGATTGTTCTTCGAAGTTCAGTGCATAGCTAAGTTTATAGTCAAACTTGAAGAATCCCATGTCTTTGGTATCAAGTTTGTAAGCTAGGTTCAAATCAAAGCCATCTGTTTCACGACCACCAATGTTCACGAATGTATCATAGATAGTTTGAATACGACCTGGCGTACTACCTTCGTTAGGACCACGTACAACAAGGTTGGCATCGGTACCACAACAATCAACGAGTTTTTGCGCACCAATTTTCTTGATTAAGTCTTCTTGGTCATAGTTCCAGTAATCAACACCAACTGAGAAGTCTTCTGTCGCTTGCCAAACTACACCTAGGTTGTAGTTGGTTGAAGTTTCTGGCTGTAAGTTTTTGTTACCGGCTACAACTGCTGTGTATTCATACGGTTCGCAATCGAGTTCTGATTTGGTGATTTTACATCGTTCTTTATCGATAACACTTGGCGATTCATCTGTACGACCTAAGTGTAGCTGAACCAAAGAAGGTGCCCTAAATGCAGTACCCCATGAACCACGAACCACTAAATCTTCAGAAGGCGCCCAGCGGAAGGCAACTTTAGGATCTGTGGTGTTACCAAAGTCACTATAGTTTTCATAGCGTAAAGCAAGCTGTAACTCTAAAGTTTCAAGCACTGGTACGCTGAATTCTGCAAATAGAGCGGTGTTGTCGCGATCACCATTAGCCTGTGTTGCTTCTGTACCAAAGATCTCACCACGAAGGTATTGGCTATCAGGATTATCTTCTATTTTCTCATAGCGGTGTTCTAAACCAAATGCCGCAGCCACTGCGCCCGCTTCGAGTTCAAATACTTCGCCAGACACTGTTGCATCAAACGATTGCATGCTAGAGCTGCCATATCGTGTTGTCGTGGTTTCAATGAACGCTAACCCTTCAGCGGTATTTGTACTTGGTTCAAACGGATTCCATAGGCCTGAATTAATCGCTTCTTGAGCACGTAATTTGTTAGGGAAACCATCAAAGCCTTTTTCTACAGCGCTCGAACGAATGGCTGAGTAAGCTGTTTCCCAGTCCCATTCATTGTATGTGCCGCGTGCACCAATTACAGCACGGTAATACTCAGAGTCTACGTCTTTCTTTCGGTTACCAATATCATAAGTACGACGACGCATTGAAATGTCCATGCCATGTAAGAAATGATCAGCGTCGTTTGCTAAGGGGTGATTAGGGTTATCACCACTCATAAATAATTCAGTAAAGCTCGGGCTACCTGCCCCTTGAATAAAGGTTGAAGCGTGCTGTGCAGAAAACTCCATGAAGCCTTCAACGTCGTCAGTGATCTCCTGTACGCCATTGTAGTTAAAGCTTATGCGCTCAGTTGAGGGTACTAGACTCATATGAGGCGCATAATCATAACGACAAATATCGCCAATGATTAAAGCAGGGTCACACGTATCATTACCCCAAACATCGGCAAAAATGGTTTGTTTTACTGGCGTACCATCATCGGCAATGCTTTTAGTTGGTAATCCATTCCACTGTGCATCAGTCACTGTATAGGTGTTACCTAGTGAATCTGTTCGTGTGCCTTTGAAAGCTTCGATACTGCCTGGTATACCTGATGAGCTTAAAGAGTTGTTACCACCACGAAAACGTTGATCCGCTGTTGAGGCATAATCGCGGTCAGCATAAAACACATCGCCACGTTTAAAATAGTCTAAAGAGAAGTTGTGATAACCTTTATCACTGTTAGAGCCCCAAAGTAGGGTGAAGTTTTGCTCTTCACCGCCTCCGTCTGCGGTGTCTGAAATTTTGCCAGCGACTTCAAATCCATCGATGTCGTCACGCATAATAATATTTATAACCCCAGCTACAGCATCTGAGCCATAGGTTGCAGATGCACCATCTTTAAGAATGTCGATGCGTTTTACTGCTGAGACAGGAATGGTGTTTAAGTCAACGAAAGAGGTTTCGATGTCTTTTGCGAATGGACTGACTGCAACACGGCGGCCGTTAATTAATACTAATGTTGATGAAGCGCCCAAGCCGCGTAGCGCGACACTTGATCCACCGTTGGCTGTATCATCACTTGAGTTACCTTGAGTACTAAAAGTACCCGCCCCAGAAACTGGTAGTTTTTGTAATGCGCCAATTAAGTCTGTTGACCCTGTCGCAGCAAGGTCTGCTGCTGAAAGAGATTGAACGGGTGAAGGACCTTCCATATCAGTACGTTTGATATGTGAACCGGTGACTTCGATTCGTTCTACTTCTTCGTTATTTTCATTAGCCAACACCGAAGTTGAATTTGCAACGATTACAGCCATTGCTACCGCAGATAGTTTATTGATTACTTTCATATTTTCCCTGTTAATCTATGTTGTCATTATTATGGTGAGATGTTTTTTTAACATACTGTCAACCTGTTGTGAATAGTCTAACTGGTTATATTTGAAACAATATATGGCTATTGTTACATTTTGTATTGATGTACCTATTGAGTTTTATGGAATGTTCCTGAATTGGCAATAATTAAAATAAAATTAGACACTTACAAATTAATACACTTTTTAAAGTGCAGTTTCTTGAGGTTCAATGTATGTTTCTAATAGAGGAATTAAACCGAAATAAGGAACATTAAAATGCGTTATCTCTTATTGATTTTTTGTATCTTCTTGACAGCTTGTGGTGGCGGTGGAGACAAAAATAACACAGCTGAACCACAACCAGTAAGCCAAAATAAAGCACCTGAGGTCAGTATTTCAGGTGAAACAGAAACATCTGCTTTGACAGCAATTCGATTAAAAACGTCAATCTCAGATCCTGAAGATGATTCAGTCACAGTTAATTGGACTAGTTCGTTGAGTGGCGTGAATTTCACAGACTCATCAGATGCAGGTGTATTAGTGCAATTTCCTGCTGTTACAGCAGACCAAGAAGTGACGCTAACTCTTGAGGTAACAGATAGTGCCAACAACAAAGTAAAGAAAACTTTCATCGTTACGGTGAAAGCCTCGAATAATCATGTTGATATTGATTTACAAGATAACTATGAGTTTTTCTCTGGTGACTCAGTTAAAATCACAGCAAAGTTTTCTTCAAGTGAAGAAATAATTGATATTGAATGGCAAACAGATGAGTTAGACCTTGCTAACAAACAAGTTACAACGCAAGAGTCAAATGATAGTGGTTTTTCAGTAGTGACATTTACAGCGCCAACTTTATCCAGCGAGTTTTCTTATGATTTGAACTTTGTCATAACGACAGATCATGATGAATATAGACAGCCTTTTAAGCTAACGATTTTGCCAAAAAGCGATGTAGGTCTAACGGTTAACCTTGATGCAAGTTATGCTCTAAACGAGCAAGATTATTTATTGGTAGAGCCAAAAATTCAATCAGCTGAGCGCATCATTTCTTATCAATGGCGTTGGTTAGATACTTCGTTAGGAGAACTGGTTAATGCCGAGAATAAGGCTGTGACTATCAAATCTAATGAAGTATCTGATGATACTAGTGCAATATTAGTACTCGACGTTGAAGCTCAAAACGGTGAGAAAAAATCTGTTCAAACTGAAGTTAAAGTAAAAAATGTCGTGCAAGTCGGTAAGCTTTCGTTATCGGTGAACAGAAATTATGCAGCGCCAGGGCAAGAGGTGGTTGTGAGCGTTGATACTGACAGTGCTGATGATATTCAGTCCTTTGAGTGGGTAATTGACGAAGAAATTTTTAAACAAAAAGAAGAGTCGGCGACCGAGCTTTCTTTAGTAATGCCGTCGCAAAAGACTTCGTTAGTAAGTACTTTGGTGCAATACAAAGTTACTTTTAAAAATGGGCTTGAAGCCGAAAAAAATGCTGTATTTTCTTTGCTCAGTGAATCTGCGACCAAAGCGACATTAGACATAGAGCAGCCAAATGAATTACCACAACTATTTAAAAACGAGCCGCTGACTTTCAATGCTTTAGCAGTTGATAAGGCTGGAGTATTAGACAGTGTCTCTATTGATCTATCAAGCTTAAAATATACAGAGTTAGACACCGCTACTGTAACTCGAGATGGCTTAAACTTATCCTTTACTCTCAATGCTAGTGACATTTTAATTGATACAGAATTGTTGCTTAAAGTTGTGATGCAAGCGGGGACCGTTTCGACTGTGGAGTTAGTATCAATAAACTTAAATAAGAGCTATTTGAAGTTATTTGCCGGTACTGAAAAAACCTATATTACTGGAAGTGACTTTTACGTTTTTGGTTATGGAGAAGACCGATTAAATAATTCTACAGTAGCAATAGATTGGTCAACTAATAATGATTATCTGTCGATTGAGTCATTAAATGCTTCTAGTGCAAAAATCATTAATAACGGTTCGACTTATGATCCTGTTCTGACTTTGAGTGCAAAAGATAATGAAGATAATGAAATCAACGCTGATTTAAAAATAGATATGGTTTTGTCTAAGTACGTCAAAGGTGATTTATATAAGTGTACTTTCAGAGCTGATTACATTGTTTGCAGGGACAATAAATACAGTTTGATTGATGTGGGAGAGATCATTAATCCACTTAGAAAGGGCGTTACAAAAGGCAAATTTATTTGCTTACTTGATAATGAAGATGAAGTGCGTTGTCATGGTGAGGGGCCTTCATCAGTACTTGAAGTGCCAGAAAGAGCAGGGGTAACTGATATTGTTGCAGTGAGCAATACGGATATGTGTGCGCAATACCGTTCAGGTGATTGGCACTGCTGGGGTGACAAAGCAGACTATTTCAATGATTTGCTTAAGGATATCAGCTATGTTGATAACTTAATTGGTACAAAACACGGAGTGTGTATAGTCAATTCAGGCTATTTTGAGTGTTATAATGATAAAAGCGAACTCATTTACGAACATAAGGACAGTTTTGCAACTTGGATAGGGCTTGACGCTATACAAGAAAGAGTGTGTTACAAGTCAGAGATTTCAGCTTCAGAAATTTGTCCATTAGAAATTAATTAAAAACTAAAAAGAGCCGAAAGGCTCTTTTTTATGCACAAACATCGTTGAATAGCTGCTTAGCTAACTTTTTTAATGTTTCTGGTTCTGGATGCGTATTAGCAAATGTACGCAAGCCATAAATACCCATCACAAAATATCGTCCTCTACATTCCGCTGAGCGTTCATCAGAGATGTCGCCCTCATTTTGTGCGCGAGCAAATTTATCGGTAATTGCTGCTTGCCATGCTTCTAACTGCTGGCTTATCAAGGTTTGTACTTCGTCATCTTGTTCAGCCAGTTCATTGAGTGCTTTTGTGAGCAAGCAGCCTTTACTGGTATCGCAGCTTAAACAGGCTTCAACAATATGCTCTAAGTAGGTTTCAAGACCTTGTTTACTTGAGTCGCTATTGATGAAAAAAGCACAAAATTCATCGCTTCTGTCTTGGTTGTATTGCGAAATTGCGGCCAGTAATAAGCCTCGTTTATTCTCGAAAGCACAGTAAATAGACCCAGGGTGAAGACCCGTTGCCTGTTTGAGATCTTGCATACTGGTTTTAGTGTAACCCTTATTTAAAAAGGCCTGCATGGCAGCTCGAAGCACTGCAACTTTGTCGAATTCGGCACTACGCATTGTATTTGTCTAGAAGGGTTAATGAGGCAAGTTTAAATCAATTTGAATGTTTGTTCAAAAAAGTTCTTGAACGATCATTCAAATAGGGCTATCTTGAATAAGCGTTCAAGAATGTTACTTAAAGAGAAACTCCATGACTGACAACCTATTTCAACCATTTGCATTAAACAGCACCATAGAACTAAAGAATCGAATCTTAATGGCACCGCTTACGCGTTGTATGGCCGATGATAATTTGGTACCGACTCAAGCGATGGCTGATTATTATGCCCGTCGAGCAGGAGCAGGCCTTATTATCACAGAGGCAACACACATTCGCGCTGACGGCCAAGGTTACCCAAATACACCGGGTTTATTTACGCCTGAACAAATCAATGGTTGGCGCGTTGTCACAGACGCAGTTCACAAAAATGGTGGAAAAATCTTTGCACAAATTTGGCATACAGGGCGAGTATCACACCCGTATTTTTACGAAGGCTATGAGGTACTTGCACCAAGTGCGGTCAAGGTTGAAGGTACTGTTCCGAGAATGCGTGACCTTGAATACCAAACGCCAACCCCTATGACGCAAGCGCAGATCCAACAAATGGTAGAAGATTTTGCACAAGCTGCATCGAATGCCATCGATGCTGGTTTTGATGGTGTGGAGATCCACGGCGCTAATGGCTATCTTGTTGACCAGTTTCTGCATTACTCAAGTAATACCCGTGAAGATGAGTTTGGTCAGACACCAGAGAATATGGCACGTTTTCCATTACAAGTAGTAGATGCTATAAGTGCAAGAATTGGCGCAGATAGAACCGCGTTACGTGTTTCTCCTGGGGCATATTTTAACATGGAAGCAGATAGCAGAGACAAAGCCGTATTTGACTATTTATTAGATCAATTGTCTGAACGCCAACTCGCTTATTTGCATGTGGGTATCTTTGATGATGCCATGGAATTCGACTACTTAGGTGGAACTGTAAGTGGGTATATTCGTCAAAATTATCCACATACGCTGGTGGGTGTTGGTGGGTTTTCTGCAGAGACTGGCAGCCAAGCGATTGCTGAAGAGAAATTCGATTTATTGGCAATTGGTCGACCTTTCATTGCCAACCCTGATTATGTTGAGCGTGTTCAATTAGGCGAAGCAGTGTTTGAATACTCAGATGATATGCTAACACAACTCGTTTAAGCGCTGAGATTTTAGCAAATTAAACAAAAGTTTCCCGATTAAAAATTCACTTAGAACAAAGTGCTTACTCTTTAGTAAGCACTTTTATCTGTTTATTATTTTATTTTTTGTAATTCAAACTGACCCGCAACGGTCAATCCCGTCACTTTTTTACCTTCGAATTTAAAAACAAACTCATTACCAGAAACGGCACTGATGAATTTCGAGGTATTTTCTGGCACGAGTCTAGATGGTGAAGGGTCACCGGGGTTTTGAATTGTCACTTTGCCACTATTCACGCTAATTTTAGAGATGAAGTCGCCGTTATAACCAATGTCAGTGAGTAACAGATACTCGCCTTTATAGGCGTCTAATTGCTGGGGGTTAAGCGTGATAGATTGAATGATAGTTTGCTCTAAAAATGCAATATCATAATGCTTAGATAATGTCGTCATGATTTCATTGTTCAGCGTACTAGCGTTGTCCCCATTCGACATCACAACAAAAGCATCCCCTTTATTTACTAACGCTTTAAAATCATTTGTGAAGCCAAGGTTTTTACCTCCATGGCCGAATGCCAATTGCCCTTTTATATCTATTAACTCAGGGCCCAGTCCCCAATTATTTTTATGCTTGGTGAACATAGCTGCGACGGTTTCTTTTTGCAAAATACCGTCTATCTTGCCTTGCATGATTGCTTGCATATGAGCGACATACTTTATGATTTCAGTCGGGGTTGTCCAAAGCCCAGCTGCTGGCTTTTCTGGGTAATCATTGAATACAGCTGAATGCATATTGCCTTCAGTATTAAATGCCGCACTGGCTCGTTGCTTGAGATTATCAGGTAATTTATGCGCAAAGGTGCTGTTCAGCATACCCATAGGTTTAAGAATGTTTGTATCGGTAAAGTCAGCAAATGTCTGCCCGCTAATTTGTTCTACCAGTAGCTGCATGACAGTGTAACCACCTCCAGAATAACGCCATTCAGAACCTGGCGTTAACACAACTTCAACTTTAGCTGTATTGCCTAGGCCATTGAGTACATCGATAGTTGAGGGAATTTTATTACCTGTTGCATAGCCGGGGAACCCGTGCACTGATAGCCCTGCGGTATGAGTAAGTAATTGTCTGAGGGTTACAGGTGTTTCTTTAGATAGCTTTGCACCAGTTAATTGATAACCTTTTAGGTATTTATTTACATCTTCGTCTAAAGACAGCTTACCTTGCTCAACTAATTTTAAAGCCGCTAATGCACCTATGGGCTTACTTATTGACCCTGCCTGAAATAGTGTATGTTCGTTTACAGGTCGTTTGGTCTTAGTATTAGCAATGCCAAAACCTTTAGCCCACACAATCTCACCATTTTTTAATACCGCGATGCTTAAGCCCGGTACATTTTCGTCAGCCATTCTCTGAATTAAGGTCGTCTTAGGTTGTGCTTCTCCTGCAATAACAATGCTTTTTTGAATATGTTGCTCTATTGTGTCAGCAGCATAGGTTGGTTGGCTAAGCGTGCCTGCAACGATTACTAAACTACTCGCAATGGCAAGATTAATGGCTTTCCTTATAAACATAGTGATTCCTCAATTGTTCGATTTAGGTAGAGTCTAATATTTAAGCTATCAGAGTTGTTGATTGGTGACTACTCAGTTGAAATGCTTGTTTACAAATAAAAAACGGCGAGTGATAGCTCGCCGTTTTGTTTGGGGGATCTTTATAAATTAAATAATTTATTGAAAGTACTCAATTAATGCTTGTTTTAAGTGTTCAGCCATCGCGTCGCGGTGGTACTTTCTGACGCCATAACTTTGCTCTAAATGAACGAAGCGTTTTGCTGAAGCAGCTGCGCTTTTGTGGCAACTATTAACAGAGCCATTTGAATGGCGACCTTGCACATTCCACGTGCCACCTAAGCTTTTGGTATCGTTACCATATACACAGGCTTTAATTTTGCCACCTGCTTCTACATTTTTTCTCAGTAGTTGCATAATACTGTGTTCATTATCGTTGGTTGCATAGCGAACACCTTCGCTTAAGTTAAGCATTAGGTCGTTATCAGTACCACATTGAGATTGCAACTTGGCGCGAGTGGTAGAGCCAAAGCCGTGATATTGAATAAACACTGTGGTGTCATCGTAGTTACTAGCTTGTTCGTGAGCGACTTGGAAATATGACTCGGTTTGGTGCGCAACGTCGCTTGCAGAGTAGTTAGTACCTGTACATTCGCTAACATCATGACTGCTGTCACGACGAGTACCTGCAAGCATCAGTAACCTGCTCTGTGTGTATAAGAAAGCATCAATAGATTGTGTACCAGTGAAAGAGTCGCGCTTGGGGTGAGGAGCCTGAAGTACTGCGTTTAAACCATTTGGATTAAACACATAAGTGCCACCACCTTTAAATTCGGCACTTGGCAATTGGTTTTTCTCTTGCAATAGGTAATATGTGTTGCCTGTGTCTACATCTGAAAACTGAATGACTAAATAATCGATTTGTTGAGCATATTCTTCTGCGAGTGGCCAATTCTGTTGATAAAAAGCATCAAACATTTTCTCGAATGTGAGTTGGTCTTTTGTTGATGGCATTACCCAACGATCATCGGCTTTGGTGCCGTAGTTATATGACTTCAAATGTTTGTCTAACTCACCAGACATCAAAGTAATTGCTTTGGAAGGAAAGCTGAAAAAAGTAACTAGAAAAAGTAAGCATGTAATGATGACGTAAAATGCCAGTGGACGAGCACCGTTTGATGTATTGGTTGTATCAGGTTCGAATAAATGCATATTGCACCCCAAATATTTGGAAAACTGACCCAGTTACATCCTTGGGAATACCTAAAAAGTATTAGTCTGTTTTTTTAAATTACTAAAGTAGCATTATTAATATCAGGGTTTAAAAAAAAGTACTAGTATGATTTGTTAAAATAACCAAATAGTATTAGCTAGAAGCTAGAAGCTAGAAGCTAGAAGCTAGAAGCTAGAAGCTAGAAGCTAG
>CAYZOE010000105.1:0-15946 GCA_964479805.1 uncultured Pseudoalteromonas sp.
AACCGCTAATTATAGTATGGCCAGTTCGCTGGCCTCCAAATCCCCCCCTCATTTGTGATCTCTCTTCTATCTTAATTCTTACATATTCCCTTTTTAGTTGTTATAGTCAATGCCTTTACATTATCTAGGTTCATCTCATTGCAAGCTGCGTTTACCCATTTAGAACAGACACTTAAACAATACGCGCCATTATCAGATCAAGCTTTAAACCGCTATTTTAGTGCCTGCCACTTTATACATGTCGCTAAAGGCACAACCTTGTACGCCATTGGTGAAATACCGAGTAGTTTTGCCTTTATTCATAAGGGGTTGATGCGCGCTTATTTGATAGATGCAGAAGGTAATGAGTTTAATAAAAACTTCTTTGCTGAGGGACGTTTTCCTGGCTCAATGAGTGCCTTACTAAACAATGACACCAGTTTTTTAGCCATAGAAGCGCTCGAAGACTGTGACATCATAACCATAGATTTTAAACAGTTTCGCCGTGAGTTGTTTGCTGATAATGAACTTATGGCTTTTCATATCAACTATTTAGAGCAACATTGGCTGTTAGAAAAAGAACCTAAAGAAATTGGATACTTACAGCACGAAGCAAAACAGCGCTATTTGATGTTTTTAGACAAGTACGAGTCAATTTTGTCTAGACTTCCTCAGTATCATATTGCCAGTTATCTTGGGATCACGCCTACCCAGTTGAGTCGTATTAAAAAAGATCTAAATAACCTAAGCGTTGGTTAAATTTTTAATTGCTTTTATCAACATATGTAAAGGCGTTCAAAGTTCAGCTTTCATAAACTAACCACATCAACCACATGCAGGAATGAAAGCTATGAACTATTTAGATGCACTAAACTGGCGCTACGCTGTAAAAGAATTTTCAAACCAGACTTTATCGCAAACACAAATTGATGGCTTAGCTGAGAGCGTCAGACTCAGTGCCAGCGCTTATGGCATGCAACCTTACAAACTTTTAATTGTTGAAAGTGCTGCACTTATAAATGCATGCTTACCATTTAGTTACGGGCAAAACAAAGTAGCCGAGTGCTCACATTTATTGGTATTGGCAAATTATACCGAGATCACTGCTGATACTATCACCAGTTATATTAGTGAACTTGCAGTATCTCAAGGCAAAGAAGCTGAGACCTTATCTGCATATAAAGACATCATCTCACAAGACATTTTGAGTAGAGCATCAACAGAACAAAGTGTTTGGGCAGAACAACAATGCTACATCGCACTGGGCAAACTCCTCAGTTATGCAGCAATGCATCAAATTGATGCAGGTCCTATGACAGGGTTTGATACTCAAGGTATCAACCAAGTGCTTGGGCTCGATAAACAAGGGCTCAATGCCGCTATTCTTTGCCCTGTCGGTATTCGCAGTAAAAATGATACCACTGCAACTCGACCTAAATTTCGAAAAACAACCGAGCAGTTGGTGGTAACATTATGAATTCGCTCGGTATGCTGGCAATTATTGCTGGCGGCTGTATTGCTATTCAGGCAGCCATGAATGCAAGACTCGGGATACACTTAAACAGTGCGCTTCTAGCCACAGGTTTTGCGTTTTTAGCCAGCTTTGCGCTTATTACCAGCTTTATTTTAATCAGCCAGTTTAAAACGATGCAAGTCACTTTTAGTAATATGCAACTGGCAAGTGTGCCCTGGTATTTGTGGTTTTCATGTGCTTTGAGCGTAGTTGGCGTCGGTACTATGTATTGGCTAATTCCAAGAATGGGCGCAGGTATAATGATGAGTTATGCCCTCACTGGTCAGCTTGTTATTGCAATGCTGATTAGCCATTTTGGACTATTTGAGAGCCCAAAAAAACTCATTACAAGCAGCAAGCTATTTGGCAGCGTGCTACTTATCATCGGTATTATTCTAATTAACAGGGACTAAGAACATGACTTCAGAGCTGGCAAAGAACTTACAGAATTTAGACGCCTTTTGGTCTGCAATATCGCACAGCCCGGAGCTAAAAAGTGAACAAAAGAAGGAGCAAAAAAGCGAACAACAACTAAAAATACATACCAATTGGCCAAATAAAGCTTGGCAGGCTGACTTTGGCTTAGATTACTCAGAAAAAGTGCACCCATTACCCGTAGGCAAATCTAGAGTGACGATTTTAAAGCCAACAGAGCATAGATCAGAGCAAGTAAAAATGTCACTGCAAGCCATGGTTTTGCCTTTAGAAAAGGCGCAATTTAATAGGTCAAGCCAAGTTGAAGTGTTAACTCAGCCAGATGACTTACCATCTTGGGCGCAAGCTTGTTCAAACGCATTTGGTTATATCATCGTGCCAGAAGCTCTGTTACCTCTTCTCAAAAACCCAAATGCGACTTTGTTTTCCTATAAAGTTGACGGAGCCATAGCTGGCACAGCCATCGCATTTCAAAGCAATGACGTGATGGGCGTGCATCAAGTAGGTGTCGATCCTAATTTTAGAGGCCAAGGCATAGCAAAAACACTTATGCATCACTTGGTTGATTTTGCTAAGCGCCAAGATACTCGCTTAATGACACTACAAGCTTCAAAAGCAGGTTTACCACTTTACCAACAAATGGGATTCAGCTTGCTCGCTGAGGTTTATCACCTAGAGCCCAGCCAAGAAATCTAGATCACATTCAAATTCTTATTGCCGGTTTGGCTCGTGGGCTTCGTAATGGGGTAAATCTTGATTTAGGCTATCCCAACACGCTTTTGATGTAACGAAGTTATGAGAGATTGGGCGCTCTGTGATGTCAGAATCTAAAATGCCTAGCCTTAACCGGTAACGGCTCAGATCAGCTTCATTTGAACTATAAATAGGAGACGCACAAGTTTTACAAAAATGCCTTTTTCTGCCCGGCTTCATCTCGTAAAAGCTTATATTCTCAGCGCCAGCAGTGATTTTAAATTCACTCGCATTCACAAAGCCATTGGTAGCAAATGCAGTACCGCTGGATTTACGACATAAAGAACAATGACAATGAATAATAGAACTGATCTGCCCTACTTCAATTTTAACCTCGCCGCATAAACAGCTTCCTTGATACATGCTTACCCCTCTTTAAAAAACCGCTGAAGCTTATTGCTAGTTATAATAAAGAGAATTTACGCAAAGCAAAACCGAAAGTTAGTTTAAAAGCTGATTATATAATTCATGCGCTTGTTCAAGCGCAGCCTTTCCATCATCCAATGCTTTAATTGAATTAAGATGTGCACTGGCCCAATTAGCTAAGGCCGGTATTTTTTATTTCTTGAATGACAGTTTTTTTGTCACACCTTGCATGTTATAAACCATTTCACTGCAAAGATCGGCCAATTGAATCACTCTGATGAGGTGGTTTATTTCATCTGCCTCTTTCGTTTGTTCAGCTAATTCATAGTGGTGATGGTGTGCAACCACATTAGAGATAAGTTTGGGTACTCCCCATTGATGGCAGATTAACTCCGATAGATTAGCATGTGACTCTTTAAATAAATTCTTTCCAGCCTCAATATGCTGTGCAGGTGTTGACCATACATATTCGTCAATATGGTTAAACTGTTCTTGGCTCTCTTGAAAGCGAAGAAACAAGCCCTAATCATGAAGTAAGCCGGCCCAATACGCTTGTTCAGGTTTAATGCTGCACTCATTCAAATGACTGGCTATTAACCTAGCTAAACAAGCCACTTCTAAAGAGTGCTGCCAAAGCCTTTTTTCTGACAGTGTGACTGGTAGAAATACCTTGGTGACTGCAATAGATGCCAATAAATTATGGATTTGATCTATACCCACTCTAATAACTGCATCATGGATACTGACAATTGGACTACGAATACCAAACGGTACAGTGTTGCTTAATTTTATGATACGAATAGCAAATGTTGGGTCAGACTCAGCAAGCTTGATGACTTTATTAAAATAGTCAGGATCATCAACAGACAAAGACAATAGTTGAGTTATCACACTCGGCAACATAGGAATGTTGTCAATTTGTTTTGCTAGCGCATTCGTTATATAGCATCCTCAAAACAAAGCCCATACTAAAAGTATAAGCTTTGATTCAAAAAACTAACAAAATGCTTTAGTGTGAATTTACATTATCCACGTGTATTTCTGTAGCTACTTCTTTTCGGTCTGTTCGTACTATCATTGCTGCCATTTCTCGAACGGCCACCGCTGCTTGGGCGATTACTATTATTTGAGCGATTCGAGTTATTTGCCTTCCCTTGTTCACTGCGTTGCCCTTGACCACTCGGCTTGTTATTACCACTTTGTGGTTTGCGATTTCCCGAGTTAGGCTTATTTCTGCGCGGCTTATTAGCGTTCGATTTGTCGCCTTCTCCGCTATTACCTTGTGACCTAGGCTTTGATTTAGGCTTAGCTGCGTTGCTTGAATTTGATTTAGCTTTACTCTGCTGATTACCCGTTGACGCTTGTTCACCATCCACTTGCTTAGGTTTTTTCGGTTTCTTAGGCTTTTTCTTTTTCAGTGGACGTGTGTCTAGCTTAGATTCTGGCACTGGGTTTTGCGGCTCAAACCCCGGCTCAATTTTACGTGGAATAAGCTCTTGAATGAGTCGTTCAATCCCAAATAAATCATCGGCATCTTCATGTGTTACAAACGATACAGCCTCGCCAGTTGCGCCTGCACGACCAGTACGGCCAATTCGATGCACATAATCTTCATATACGTTTGGTAAGTCGAAGTTCACTACATTAGGTAGCTCTTGAATATCTAAACCGCGTGCAACAATGTCAGTTGCCACCAGCACACGCACTTCGCCATCTTTAAAACCCGCGAGAGCTTTCATCCGAGCATTTTGGCTTTTATTACCATGAATAGCTGCAGCCGCAATTTTTGCTTTTTCTAAATCGCGAACCAAGCGGTTTGCACCGTGTTTAGTACGAGTAAAGACAAGAACTTGTTGCCAATTATGAGTTTTCACTAAATGCTTTAGTAACCCAGTACGTTTGCTTCTATCAACTTCATAAACGCTTTGCTCAATGCTTTTCACTGTGCTGTTCGCTGGCGCCACTGAAATCTCAACCGGATCGTTGATAAGGCCTTTCGCCAGTTCGCGAATTTCATCAGAGAAAGTCGCAGAGAACATTAAGTTTTGACGATTTTTAGGAAGCAGTTTAATCACACGTTTAATGTCGTGAATAAAGCCCATATCTAACATGCGATCGGCTTCGTCTAATACAAATAGCTCTAATCTTTCGAATTTAATGGCATTTTGCTGGAATAAATCCAGTAATCGGCCTGGCGTTGCGACCAAGATATCTGCACCACGACGCAACTTCATCATTTGCGGGTTAATTTTCACCCCGCCATACACAACCTGTGTCGACAAATTTAAATGCTGAGAGTAAGTTTCAACGTTCTGCCAAACCTGATCAGCAAGCTCGCGTGTCGGTGTTAATACCAACGCACGTACTTGATTCGCTCTGGCTTTATCCCCTTTACTCAGAAGTTCAAGCATAGGCAGTGTAAAGCCCGCCGTTTTACCTGTGCCCGTTTGTGCGGCAGCCATCACATCTCTGCCCTCTAAAACGGCAGGAATAGCTTGTGCTTGAATGGGAGTTGGTTGGGTATAACCTTTGTCGGTTAAAGCTTGAAGAATATTTTTGGATAAAGCGAGATCAGAAAATTGCATATATTTACTCAAATTTGTAAGGCGATGCAGGGTACAGGATCGCGGCTAATTTAGCAAAAAGAGAATGTAGATTATTCAAGCAGTATAGACTCTGAGCACCTGAAATAGACTTTCAAGTGCTCATTATTTCTTAAAACCAATGGCGCGTTTTATTTGCAAACCACACAAGACTGAGCATCACAGGGACTTCGACCAATACGCCAACCACAGTTGCAAGCGCAGCGCCCGAATGCAGGCCGAACATTGAAATCGCCACAGCGACTGCCAGTTCGAAAAAGTTAGAGGTGCTGATCATACATGCGGGGGCGGCAATGTTATGAGGTAACTTTAGCTTTTTAGCAAGCCAATACGCCAATGCAAAAATACCATAAGTTTGAATAAGTAGCGGAATAGCAATTAAGCCGATGACTTGCGGCTGTTCAATAATCGTTTGTGCTTGAAAGCCAAATAGCAATACCACTGTGCCTAACAAACCAATAACAGAAAAAGGCTTAATACCAGTCAGAAATCGATTTAACTGCCCATCACCCTGCTGTTTCAGTAAAAAGCGCCTAAACGCAAAACCTGCAGCCAATGGGATCAAAACATACAAAACGACTGAGATAATCAATGTTTCCCAAGGGACTGTAATGTCACTCACCCCAAGCAAAAGCGCGGTGATCGGCGCAAACGCAAATGCCATGATGATGTCGTTCACCGACACCTGCACAAGGGTATAGTTTGCATCCCCTTTGGTTAGTTGACTCCATACAAATACCATCGCCGTACAGGGCGCAACACCCAGTAAAATCATACCTGCGATATATTCGTTCGCACTTTGCGGGTCAACTATTGACGCGAAAAAGACTTTAAAAAACAACCAGCCTAACAAAGCCATTGAGAAGGGTTTGACCAACCAATTGAGTACCAAGGTAAGGATGATCCCTTTTGGCTTTTTACCGACATCTTTAATGGCTGCAAAGTCAACTTGCACCATCATAGGAAAAATCATCACCCAAATGAGCAAAGCAACGACTAAATTGACATGAAAGAACTCTAAACCTGCGACGACTGCAAAGGCGTCAGGCATAAAGTTACCTGCAATCACGCCAACTAGGATACTTAGCCCAACCCAAACCGATAAATATCGCTCAAATAGCCCCATACTTTACTCACTTTTAACAGGCTCATTCTTGTGTCAAACAGTGTCACACAAGAATATATGAATTTTCATATATTCTAAGCGAATCAAAAATAAATAGATATATGGAATTTCATATATCTTTTATTTACCTTAAACATTAGTAGTTCGCGCGAATGTAATGATTTTGAACTAAGCAATCCAAATATCCTGTGGCTTTCACATGTTTAAACTTGAGTGGTGCTTTGAGTTCTCCAAAAAGTGGAATACCACCTCCGAGTAAAACAGGAATAGTCGTTATGATTAACTCATCAATTAAATCTTGCTGCAGAAACCCTTGAATGGTTTTACCGCCATCAATATACAGGTTTTTAAACCCTTGCTGATTCAAGCTACCGACGACATCTTTTAATTCGCCTTGAACTAGAAACAACTTGTCTTTCAAGTTTTCAGATACTTGCTGTAGCGTATTACTCAATACAAATACAGGCTTTGAATATGGCCAATCACAGTCAAAACTTAACACCACTTCCAAGGTATTACGGCCCATCACTAACGCATCTATGTTCTGCATAAATTCAGCAAAACCACAGTCATCGCCAGTTGGATTTGGCACTTGATGTAACCAATCTACTTGGTTGTTTTTATCTGCAATAAAGCCATCGAGACTGGTTGCTATATAGACCGTGTTTGTCATTACACACCTCTTTTAACTTGTATAAAACTTAAAATCTGATTAAAATTCTACACCGTAGAATTAATTTTATAATTAGAGAAATTTTGATGAGTGTCAAGCAAACAAAAAGAGGCCGCCCAGCACAAAAGCAGTTAAGCCAAGACATCATCATCGACCAAGCAAAGCAACTCATGCTTGAAAAAGGCAAGCCACCAAGCATACGGGGGTTGGCAGCCGCATTAAATGTCGATGCCATGGCCATTTACCATTACTTTAAAAACAAAGATGCATTGCTCGAAGCTGTGACTGTGTCATTAATCTGTGATATTCATGACCCGCAATCACTGCATTGGCAACAAGAGATTTACGAGTTAAGTAAAAGCTATTTAGCGATACTTGATAAATATCGCGGGCTATTACAAACCTTACTCAGCAGTAAAATGATTGGCCCAGCCGAGGTCTTCGCAGCACGTTTCGAGCGTATAACTGAGTCACTAGATTTAAATACAGACACACAACAAACCGTGCTGCATTTGCTCGTTGATTATTTACATGGTTTTGCCCTTGCTATGGAGTGTAACCCCAACCGAGATGAACTAAACCTTGAGATGATAGAACAACCTGTTACTTTTATTTGTAAAACAATGATTTTAGAATAAACACCGCTATTAGGGAGAGACTTTGATGAACGCTGACATTTCAAAAATTCTAGTTGTTTGCATGGGTAACATCTGCCGCTCACCAACGGGTGAAGCTGTGCTGAAACACAAAGCTAAAGAACTAGGGTTAAATTTAACCATAGACTCTGCTGGCACCATCGGTTATCACAGTGGCGAGAAACCCGATAACCGTTCAATGAAAGCGGGTGAAAAAAGAGGTTATAGCTTTAAGGGCCAATATTCTCGCAAGGTTAAGCTAAGTGATTTTACAGAGTTCGACTTGATCTTAGCGGCTGACAAGCAAAACTTAGCAGACCTTCAAGCTAGTTGTCCGAATGAACATCAGCACAAGCTTAAGCTATTTTTAAGTTTCGCTGATAGCCAATACGATGAAGTGCCAGATCCTTATTATGGTGCTGGCGATGGCTTTGAACTAGTGTTAGATTTGATTGAAGATGCTTCAGATAATCTATTAGCAACGATTAAAGACACACAAAAATAGCGTGAAAACTTAAGCCAGCGCAATAAAATCAATTTCATGCTCGTCTAAGATTTCTTTCTATGGTAAAACGCAGCCAAACTATTTTAGATGAGCAAATTTGTGACCAATAATACAGAACTCTTTGCCAACATTGCCCAAGACTTGCAATTTACAGGCTACAGCATTCAAACGCTAGACCAAGATTTACCTGCGCTTCAGGCGCTAAAATCTCGTCTTGCTGAGTTTGACTTCAACACGTTTGATGAAGCAGGTATCGGTCGCAAAGATGATCATCAAAAGAATGAAACCATTCGCAGTGACAAAATTCATTGGTTAGATAACAGCAACGCACTTGAAGGTTGCTTTCTAGACTATATGGATGAGTTAAAAGCTTACATGAATAAGCGTTTATTCATGGGTCTATTTAGCTACGAATGTCATTTTGCGCACTACCAGCCTGGTGCTTTTTACAAAAAGCACCTTGATGCATTCAAGGGCCAAACTAATCGGTTACTTTCTACTGTCTTGTATTTAAACCCAGATTGGCAAGCCGAAAATGGCGGAGAGTTGGTCATTTATGACAGTGAAGATCACGACAAAGAACTTACCCGTGTTTCGCCACATTTTGGCACGCTTGTAACGTTTCTAAGTGACGAGTTTCCTCATGAAGTTCTGCCAGCCAAGGCTGAACGCTTTTCAATTGCAGGCTGGTTTAGAGTCAATAATAGTGTAAATGGTCAAATTGACCCGCCACGTTAAATATTTACCACTAATGTAAGAGCGCCTTATTAGCTAGTGCGCTCTTAAAACGAATTAAATGACACCACTAAAGGGTTTTATTTGTAAAAAACTGCCACGTTAATTCAGATATTTTTGCAATGATATTTTGATTCGTTTCACTCGTTTCATAAGAGTTACTTACCAATACACTAATATAGTAATGTTGACCATTTGGAAGAAACACAATACCCATATCGTTTTGAGCACCTGTCACACCATGCGCATTTTTACCTGAGTGGCCCGTTTTATGCGCAACTTGTATATCTTTTGGCACACCCGCTCTAATTGTTTTACGACCTGTCTTAGAGCCCTTCATCACATCCCAAAGAAATTGATGGCTTTTATCCGAAAGCAGGTTTTTATTCATATAAAATTGACTTAGTGCGGTATTCGCAGCATTCGCGGTTGTCCAGTTCTCATACTGACGCTGCCACGACTTTTGCATGTTTTCTTCGTTATATTTTACGGCAATATCTTTTATGCCTGATTGGTGCAAATAGGCTTCAAGTTTCTTCGGACCGCCAAGCATACTTAATAAAATATCGCACCCTACATTGTCACTGACTGAAACTGTATATCTTATGACTTCAGACAGGGTAAGAACTGTTCTATTTGGATGTTTTTTTCGGATTGGACTCCATAACCCATTATCTAGATCATTCGGTGTGATCTTTATCTTGTCTTCAAGAGACCATTTGCCCTTATCAACTTCTGATAAAACAGCTGCTGCAATATGAAACTTAAAGATACTCTGCATGGGGAATTGAGAATCGCCATTGACTGACAACACAGCTTTGGCATTGTGATCCCAGATAGAAACCCCTACCTTCGCCTTCTTTGAATCTAGAAGCAACTCAATTTTCACTTTCAAGGTATCAACTGGTTTGCCATAAACAAATGAAGGCAAAAAATAGAACAAAGTTACAATTAACAGACGCTGCATCATGTTTTTCCTCATTTTGAAAACGCATTTAATAAATCACAACTCAAAGAACATCTAAAATTCATATTTATTGATTATTTTGGTTTTGTAGATGTTTACGACAGGTAGCCTCCTTCGAGCAAATCAATGATTATGGCTCCCAAAGAACGGTTAATAATCAAGAGTAAAACAAAGGTTGTAGTCCAACAAAAGGTCAAGCCAATTAAATCAAAAAGCGTTAAGCCATGGTTGTTTTTGGTGAAATCTATTGCGTCATGAAGCTTAATTATTAATAAATTCAGAAGATAATTAAGAACATTACTAATCTTTAAATTAAGCTATGCTTAATGAAACCAGAGACTAAAGACGCTTTTCATTTGAACGCTCAGCCTTCTATTTAATTGCAAAAAGGCCCCCATTTAGATTTAAAGACAAACCAATATAATGCAGAGACCGCAATGGCTGTCAAAATAAACTGAAAAGCAATATGAACCTGTTCTGTTGAATTTTTTCAGTAAACTGAGGGTAAAATAAGCAAAGAATTCACTAATAAACCTGAGCTCTGGATAATAAATCTATCTCCAGCGGCTACTTTCAACGTTAACTTCGTTGAATTTACTTGCAATAGGCTAGCTATTGACGTTTAAATTCGCCTAGTTATCGATAAAAATCTCCGGCTGCAGACTTAAAAAAGCACTTATTATTTCAATATCATAACGTTAGTAAATCTCTTAACCAAAGCTCAGGTTAATAAGATATTTAAAAGTTGGAAGTTTTTTCCTTAAAAACGGGCAAATCATACCAATCAGTAGCCCTATTTAAGCCCCTACCTTTAAGGCAAACACCGAACTCTTAAAAAGTATCATTAAAAGCGAACTTACCGCCATTATCCAGGAAGACTTTTCTATAAATACTTTATTGAATTTGCTAAATGTGCTTCTTGCCTTTTTATCCTTAAATAAGACTCTATTTCATCGCAAAAAGTAGGCTTTAATAATTCACTGTTTTTGCAAATTATCATTACACAAACGCTAAATAATAAACTAGATTAATCTGCACTTTTAAACAAGCTTACTGTTAAGCTCTTTTGGTTTAAGCTGGTATTTGCGGCGTATCTCATCTACTAATCGATGACGAGAACTTTTTAATCTCTCATGCGGTGCAAACAAGGCACTAACTGAATCTAAAAGATTAACTGCACTCTCCAAACGCTTTCTTTGCTTCTCATCTAAGGTAGGCGCTTCAATGATTTCATTTATGATCAATATAGCGAGCTCTTTTGCGGCGATATCTTCTGGCAAACCAGACTTAGTACACAGACCATAGATTCCATTTAGAAAATGAGACCACTCTTCTTCAATATGTAAATCTATACCTCCATTCACTTTATAATCTGCAGATGCGTACCCCTTACCTTTTAAGCTATTTATGGCGGCTTTGTAACGTTCAACAAAGTTTAAGTAAACGGCTTCGTTGCTTTCTAAACTTTTAACGGTCGCTAACCAAGAGATATAGCCTTTACAATAGTACTCAAGCTCTTGATTTTCATTATGTGAGCCAAAAAACGAGTCACTTACCAATTTTAATTTTAACTTGTACGACGCTTTGGGCACCAAGTCCTCGTGTTGAAATTGTTCAAGCTCTTGTTCTGTAATTTTTGAACACTCGAGTAGTTCACTTTTGGTTATAAAGTGCTCATTTAAATATTTAATTAATTCCATTGTTTTATAATTCTATTTTAAAATTTTAGCTCTCATGGCGTACTGTTCGAGCTAAATTATGATTGCTAATTAGTTTTGGGGCCACTGATTAAACGAATTAAAATGTTGTTCATAAATGCTGAGTCCTATTTTTGAACTTAACGCTTAATATATGTGATGTAGATAGCACCACCAACCCCAAAAATAAATGAGCCGATGATAACAAATGAAGAGTAATAACTAGGTAATACAGTATAGGCACTTGGTAGAAGTTCAAGGGCAATGTAACCCAGAACTAGTGATAAAAAAACCTAAGAATAGGAATTTCAGATGCCTGCATAACGAAATCAATTTCAACTCCTTTAGAAAACAAGACGACTTCTTACTATATACCCATGCTAAAAAAATTGAGCGACAAAAAATCAGCTTTTCTTCGCTATTATTTGATTAACTTATGATGAGTGTTTACTTAATGAACCCTGTAGAAATTCTTTTTAAAGTATGAATAGACTTATCTTTATCATTTTTATAATAAATAAGCGTATTATCATCGACCGATAATATAGTGACACAGTCTAATTCATCCTTATTTGTAATTCCGAACGAATCGAATTTAAATACGATACAGCTCTGATCACCCACCATTTTCCAAACCCCATCAGCAAACCAATAGCTTCGTATATCATCATCAAGGTAGCCAAAAGCATGAAATCTTCCCTCTGGGAGATAGGTCATGTAAGACAATATCTTTCCGTCATCTGTATATGATTCGGCCCAAACACCTTGCATTAACTTCTCAAAATTCTGCTTTGATTCAATTTGTTTTGATGCGAATGAGGGGCCACATAGAAAAATAATAAATAGTAAAATGGATCTTATCATCTTTTTTGCTCTTCATGCTGCTATCTAAAGACAACAGACTAAGGTTAAATTATGATAATGGCGGACTAGCAAAGTGCAGCAATTACAAAGAAACACAATGATGTTCCCGAAAGCAAGCCTGCTATGCCACAATTATCCTCTCCATAAAAACTGCTTTTTCACCAAAAGTCGAAGATATCTTTGCCCCTAGTCTTACTTTAAAACCCAGCGAAGACCAAAAGCTATCTGCACCTTGAATTGCCACTAGGGTTATATTTTTAACTCCCTTAGAGTGGGCAACTTTAATTAGCTTCGCTAACATTGCACGGCCGATTCCTTGTCCTCTTAAATGAGGGCTAACAGCCATATCATGAAGGTATAGAGACTCACTATTTTCATTAGCTAATAACGGTACAAATAACTTTGGAGGCTCAGACTCACTCCACGGATGCGCCAGTAAATAACCTAAAGCCTCATTCTGCTCTGAAACACAAACAAAGCAAGTTTCAGGTGATGCCGTTTGTTTAGACTTAAGAACATCTAACGTTTCTAAATCGACCTCATGATAGGCTTTAGCTTTAATTGCCAAGATATCATTCCAGTTGTTATCCTCGATGAGTTTAATGTTCATGCGCTCTATTTCAGCATTTCACCTTAATTAACCTGAGTGAGTTATCAAGCTAAAATCTGCGCTTAATTTTTTACTTGTGCTATCAATTGCGACAACTGTGTCTTTGTTAACGAACCACTTTTTCTTGTGACTTCCTCGCCGTTTTGGAAAACAATCACTGTGGGTAAGCCTCTAACTGCAAATTGTTTACTTAATGTCGAATTTAATGAAACATCAACTTTACCTACTGTGATGCTGTCAGCATTCTCTTTCGCAAACTCATTGATTGTATTATTCATTAGCAAACATGGGCCACACCACTGCGCCCAAAAATCTAACAAGACAATTTCATTCGAATCTAACGTTTTTCTTAACTCTTCTTCACTAGACAAATTCAAAGGCCCATTTAGACTTTGGGTTTTCTTATTCACCTTGTTTGACATTGCTGATAATGGCCACTTGGCTATGGCAAGTAGGTTCGTTACCACCAGGGCTAAAAACAGTAATATCCATCCTAAGATTTTTACAGGTAAGAAATATATTGGTGCATTTTCTATAAACGATTCGATATTATTTAGCTTGCCTGTAATATGGTTTCCAATACTCAATGTTTTCTCCTTTTATGGCTGACCGCTTATGTTAACTCTTTATTCACTCGCTGCGGCTATCTTCGCGTTCGTCTTCAACGCAGTCGTTTTACCTAATTCAAAACTCCAAACAAACAATAAACAGACTACAGCAGAAAAGAGTACAGCATATGTAATGAGTTTGAGTCAGATAGGCTTTTGTTTTTCATATATTTCCCTTATCTACATTTGGAATGAATAGAACCATTAAACTAATACCGCATTCACAGGATTTACTTAACGAAATAGATTTAAATTCTGCAGTTTCGTGTTATGTGTTCACTTCTGAACACTGATTTTTCGATACATAAATGCTGTTTAACGGCATTTGAATCGGAAATCTTACTGGGTTGCTCTCTAGCAGCACAGTATTTGCAAGGAGCGGCTCAGTAATTTACCCAGTAACTCAATTCGCCATGCTTTTACAAAACAGACTTATCGTAACACACTAACTCTACTACGTTTTGCTCAGGGTCTTTGACATAAATCGATCTCCACTGACACCAAGTATGTTCCGCTATAATGACTTCACACCCTGCATTTTCTAAGCGTGTTTTTTCAGCTAAATAATCTTCTGACGAAATCTCTAATGCAAAATGATGCAGGCTAGAACATGCTGATTCAACTGTTGCGATGTTGTCATTCACAAATGCTCTGGGTAACTCTTCAGCAAATAAACCTATTACTTGTGTATGACCACCATACCCATCTGCAATTTTAAAAAATGCCACCTTAGGAAACTCTTTAATCAGTTCAAGACCAATAATGTTAGAGTAGAACTCTTTCATTTTATTCAGATCTCGAACTCTTAATATCGTTTCACCCAACCCTTTAATTGCAGGATTCATCTCTTTCTCCTTAAAACCATCGCCCCGAGTAAGGCTATTAAATGTGGGCTAAAATATTGAACGAAGTAATGGGTGCCCACATTTAATTAACCCGTTTACTTCGCTTGTTTTATTTAGGTGTCTCGATTATCTTCGAAATAAGAAATTGCCTTAGCCGCCTCTTTTAAACCTTCCCCTTGAAAAGCAACGATAAAGTTTAATCGCTTTAACTCTCTCTCCACCATCGAGTGCTGAAAGTACCTCTTTAGGCATATTTTGGTAAGGTTTAAAATCAATGCCTATATGCTCAATAATAGCATCGACTTTATATGCCAGATACTTGAAAGCGCGATTAGCATTTGAGGTTGTTAATCTGCCGGTCACAATACCTAATACCAAAGCGCCTAATACAACCAAATAATCATCCATGCTTACTACGCTTAGTTACATCTTTTTTAACTAAATCATTTCAAAATTGCAGGTTTTGCTTAAAAATTAAGGCATTAAAGCATGCTATTTAATTTAAGCGTTAATTAACTGCAAAGGCCGAAACAACCTAAAATTCAAACCAGCGCGACCTATATTAGGTAAATACTGTAACTGATCAAAGAAATCCTGAAAACAACTGTGTTTAGACTTTGCACTTGAGTCAATTAAAAGGCATCGAAATCGCACATAGAAATAAACCGTCAAATAAAACAGCTTTAAGCGCAGGTCCTTCAACTTTGGCACACAATTATCGAGTATGAGTTGCTTGCTAGTTACTTTTCTCCATCTTGTGACTTTTTAGATAGGTACCCAATCACACACCCTATTGTGAAACATACGAGGGTAATAAAGATAGTATTAAGGCCGCCAACATTCATTGCAGTGCTAAGTGAAGCACCAATAGCAACGCCTATTGCCCCCAAAAGATGATTGGCTTTTCGAGTTTTTCATTATTTTTATCTGAGCTTTTCATTTATACCTTCTCTGCAACTAACGCATTTCTTGACCTGCAAAAGAATTCAGAAAATGCCTACTAAAACAAATTAAACAGCAAGAAAAAATAGT
>CAYZOE010000106.1:0-15876 GCA_964479805.1 uncultured Pseudoalteromonas sp.
CGAAGCTGAATTTATCAAACGATACAAAGAAGTTTTTGATGACGCACTTATAAACTTAATTATTAACTCAGATACTGAAAAAGACTGGAGTCATATGGGGTGGAGAGGCATCATGCTGTCACATGGCGTTGTTTGGATTGATGCTTCAGGGTTTATATCAGCTATAAATCACCAATCAGCAACAGAGGCAGTGATGAAAAAGGAGTTAATCAACCGCTCTAAACAAAAAGTACACGCTAGCCTTCAAGGCTACAAAAAATCAATACTGGCCGGTAAAACTAAAAACAGAATTTTGCGTATTGATGAACTCGATGATGGCAGTTACAGGCTGGTATTGTGGGCGCCAGATAAAACGCAAAAAGATGCACCTTCTTTAGTGCTTGGGGCCGGAGAAATGAAGATGGAAGGCAGTGGCGGAGGTTATTCTTTTATGTTTGAAAAAGGTAAGGAGCAGTACCTGTGCTATGTATTTATGGATCATACGCCGGATTCTCCAAGTATTGCTTTTGAGATTCATGAAGGCAACGACATTAAAGTCATGGAAGGTGTTAAAGAGATGATAAAAGCAAATTAAATTGAGATTGGATTAATAATGATAAACGCTGAATATGATGCCATTAACGCTTCGGGCGAGAGAATTAAACTGAATATTGAAGTCCGCGCTCCTGAACTTGACCCTTTACCCGGAGGCGATTTTCGCTGTAAGGTGCGCATTCAAGCTCTGAATATCGATGAGTTTGCATATGGTGTCGACGCACTTCAAGCTTATTGTTTAAGTGTTAAATTACTGAAAATACGACTAGACGAAAAACAACAACAAGGCTGGCGGTTTTACTTTCCAGGTTACAGTGATCAGGCTATCGACTTTAATGAAGGCTACTTTTAATTAAGTCATTCTTATTTTTTGAACTTCTACATCATGCACAAATAAGTGCTTACAAAACGATTGTGTAAGCACTTAAGTGATTGTTTATTTGGCTGCTCTAAAGTATAAATATAGGTACTTTGATGTAGCTTATTTATCTGCATCAACAGTCAAGTTATTTAGATAAGGACAATCATGTTTAGCTTCAAAAATATAAGTACTTTTACCGCCTCAATCACATGCTCTTTGTTTGCAGCATTCTTATTTTATCCTGAATTTCCTTTTAGTTTATTTGGCATTGAGCAAAGCAGCTCAGCACTTTTTGTCGGTCGAAGAATGGCAATGTTGTTTTTGGGATTAGCAATATTGCTTTGGGTAGGCAGAAATGCTGAGCATTCAGAATCACGACAAGCAATATGCCTGTGCGTTGCCGTTTCGATGTGTGCACTTGCTGGGTTGGGTGTTTTTGAGTTTCAACAGGGGCTAGCAGGGCCAGGCATTTTGCTGGCGGTGATGACTGAATTGGCTATTGCCTTCTTATATTTAAGGGTATGGCTCAGCCATAAACAAGTAGCGGTTGATTTAATAAAAGGAGTATAAGTGACAGTTTAAAATTAATTTTTACTTTATTTGTGTGGACTTTTCTTTCGAGCGATTTTGCTTAAAGTGCTTTTGCAACTGACATGACTCGAACATAGCAAGAGCAAAAACTAGACAAAGCTCTATATTGCATGGAGATACTTGAGAATCGAAACGATCTCAAAGCTGCAAAGCGTATTGAGATTTTAAAAGCAGATTGTAATGTTGAAAATTATATTCAACACTCGCCCCATGTGCCAGATGACCGAGAGGTGTTATTAGCAATTTTTGCTAAGCGATATAAAAATTTCCGCAGTTATCAATGCCAGTTAAGCGTGCTGCATCAGAGGGCGATTTAGTTTGGTTGCATCTTCGTGTAAAACGCACTTCTGATTCACTTGGTTCAGCAGTCATGCATGTGTTTCGCATGGTAAATGGCAAATTCGCAGAGTATTGGGGTGTGAGCAAACGAGTACCAGAAGCTTCTCAAAATAGTAATTCGATGTTCTAGCTTCAATTAAGGCTTGTCATTAATTGAAAAGTACGGCTAGATAAAGTGTGGGCTTAAATAATAATTTGATAAAACTAATAAGGAAACGGTATGTGGGACCTAGTTTCATTTATGTTGGGTCTTGTGGTCTTCATGTTCATTATAAATTACATGTTTGAACCGCAAAAGATAATTGAAGACTTGAAGTCGATGAAAGGCTCAAATGCAAAAATTGAAGCGCTAGAAAAAAGAGTAGAAGAGTTGGAACGTACAGTTAAAACAATAAAAAATAAAGAGTTATAATAGTAAGAATCAAGCTTAGTAAATTCGGTACATAACAGATTGGGCCTGATTAAGACGTTCCATAGCAAAAATATAGAGGTAAAATGGCTGTTTTAGAAATTCTAAAAACTCCAAATGAAAAGTTAAAAGTAGTTGCAGAGAAAGTAACTGACGTTGAGTGTGTGCAAACTTTGATTGATGACATGCTGGATACTATGTACGACACCGACGATGGTATTGGTCTGGCGGCGACCCAAGTTGGCCGTAAAGAAGCCATCATCATCATAGACATTTCTGAGGGAAGAAACGAACCGTTAATTCTGATTAATCCAGAAGTGGTGGGGGGATCTAACAGAAAAATGGGGCAAGAAGGCTGTTTGTCTGTCCCAGGATATTATGCTGATGTAGAGCGTTTTGCCTCTGTTCAAGTAAAGGGTTTAGATCGAAATGGGGAAGAAGTTGTTGTTGAAAGTGATGACTTTTTAGCGATCGTGCTACAACACGAAATTGACCATCTAAAAGGTAAGTTATTTATTGATTACTTGTCGCCTTTAAAGCAAAAAATGGCAATGAAAAAAGTAAAGAAAGCGATTAAAGCGGCTTAACCGCTTTGAGTAAACTTGCGATTATATAGCCTGTTAAGCGAGTAATCTTGAATATCTGAAGCCTTGATGTTGTTTGAACATCAAGGCTTTCTTCTTAGTAAGCTACACCCATTATTTTGTTGATGCGTGTAGTTTTTCCAATTTACATTTCGAATGCGACGGCATAATCGCTATACGGCTGTTAACTTGTTCATCAGTAATAAGTTGCTCTGCACTGGTACGATATTAGCTTATCACCCGGGAAAATCTAAGTAGGAAACTCAGCGGTATCAATTACAGAGATCAAGCTCATGCCACTTTCGCAAGATTTTAAAACAGAGAATAATCAATTTTGGTGGTGTACTTATCAAGCAGTTATCAATCTCCTGTTATGCGTGCTTTTATCGATTTTGTCGCAGAACTTTGGCAAGAAGATAGCGTGTCCTCATAGAAATCATTATTTCTAAGGATTGGTAAACTGATTGTAAAACAAGTGCCTTTGTCAATTTCACTTGAAACAGATATATCACCGCCATGACTTTTAATAATTGTAAGGCAAATATGTAAGCCTAAACCAGTTCCTTTGCCAACGGGTTTAGTGGTAAAGAATGGATTAAATATATTATTTTGAGTTTCAGCATCCATACCACAGCCATCATCTTCAATAAAAATTTTGATGACATTATTTTCAGAAAATAATGAGATGCTAATGGTGCCTTGTTTTGTAATGGCATCAGCGGCATTAAGCATTAGGTTTATTAAAACTTGGGCAATTTTAGTGGCTGAGCCATGCAATGTTTGCATTGTATTTAAGTTTAGATGAATTGAAACGGTGCTTGGTAAGCTCGGACGAACTAAATTGATTGTTTGTTCTATCAGATCTTTGAGAACGATTTCTTCAATGTGATTAGGCACTTCATGACTAAAGGCTCGCAGATCTTTGACAATGGTTTTTACTCGTTTTAATCCCGAATGAGAGCTATCGAGTAGCTCTGGCAAATCATTGAGAATGTAGTCGATATCATATTGTTCTGAATATACATTTAATTGTGGCATTTTATTTTTAAGCTCATTTGCATGCTCAATAAATGCCTTCATATCACTAATATAGTCTTCTAAGGTCTCTAGATTAGACATTACATAACCGATAGGGTTATTAATTTCATGGGCAACGCCGGCAGCTAACTGACCTATTGAAGCCAATTTCTCATTTTCAACTAACTGTACCCGTGTTTCTTCAAGTCGTACTATGGTGTCTTGTAATTGAAGGTTTTGTTGTTCAATCTTTTGGTTTGCTAATTCAGCTTGTCTCTTCTCTTTTGCCAAATTATAAAAAGAGCTAGTGAGTTTTTGCGAAATTGTTTTGATCTCTAAGGGGGCATTATCAAAGGATAGAGAGGGGGCTGCATTGTCTGACAGACTAGAAAGAAGTGTCAGAGGTTGGATTATCCTTCTACTATTCCAAATGCCGAGTAAGGTCAAGATAGCTACTGTAAATACGGTTACCGTAATAAAGCTAAAAACTAATTGTTGTTTTTGTGCCTCAAAATCATCTCGTTTTCTGTCTGAGAGTACTTTGATTTGCTGTTTAAGAGACTCATATTCTTGAATGAGACGAATGGTTTTGCTGTCAATTTCTTTTAGTAAAGAGAGCCATTCTTCCGTTTCTTCTGGACCAACAATTGCTGCTTGATTGACTAAGGGTAGTGCACTATTCATATGGTTTTTTAATTGAGTCAAGGGCTTAGCAATATGTGTTTGACTGAATTCTAAATTTTTTAGCTTCTCCTTTATTTGTATGCCTTGACGCTCAATTCCCATAACCAAGTAGCTTTGGCGGTTGTTAAAAAATAAATCTACGGTAGTGAGCCATTGGCCTAACATACTCTCTAAGTGATTGATTTGACCTTTTTCTATCTCTATTTGGCTTAGCTCAGTTTGTGTTTGTGAGCTCTGATAAAATTGTAAACCCAACACACAAAAAGATAGCAGGCTGATAATAAAGCAGCTCATAACTAACATTTGGCTTTGAACTGCTATTTTCATGGCACCTCGTTTACTAGAGATTGATTAATAGAATCTAATTCTTTCTGCCAAACAATTTGTGTGACTAACAGAGTCTTCATAGCGCATTTTAGGACACTGTCACTGAGATCTCCTTGATGCTTTACTTGTTCATAATAAGCAGTGCTTGGCCTGTTACTGTTAAAATCATACAGCAGCATTAAGCCGTTTAAAGACTTGCCTTGGAATACACTTCTGGAAATAGGTGTTTCTAAATGCTTTCTATCACTATGTCTGCATCGCTGAAATTGGAAATCAATTATTTTCATTTCCAGGTCTATGGCCCATGCGATTTCGACTAACCCCCATCGAGTTTGCTCAGAACGCACGTGCACAAAACCTTGGGTCATTCCTTTTGCTTCAATGACATATAAGGTATGTCTTCCTAATTCGCCAAAATGTAAGGGCATGCCCGGTAATTGCTCGGACACTTTGATACGAGTTCGAGCATCTATGGTCCTCACAATCGAGCGGTAGCTTTGATAATTCGGATATAGTTTACTGATCATTGCAACTGGATCTCTTAAACCACAATATGCTTCTGCCCAAACATATGGGCTTAACATCAATGCAATTATAAATATAAAAAAACGCATACCTTCTCCTAAAAGCGCCACCTGAACTGCGCCATGAATTGGCTGTTATGCTGCTTTAATAAACGTGTGAATTGAGCACTTACACTGATTCTAGGTGTAATTGCATAGTCTGTGCCTATGATGAAATCTTGCCGAGTAACTTTTTTACTCTCTTGATATCGAATTTGCGTGTAAAGCTCTAACGTATTGCTCGGGTTGGTTCTATTAAGTTCTAAGAAGGCTTGCGAATAATGCTGTCGTTGGCGTTCTCCTGACTGTAGTTCAATTAGCATTCCCCATAGTTGATAATAATAAGCAATATCGACAGCTATGCTCTGGCGCTCTAGTAAATTAATTTTGCTTTTATTAAGAGACACGCCATATTGAAAGTTTTGGTGAGAGGGGACACCTAAATACCCTGTGAATACAAAAGAGTTGTTTTGATTGGTAAAGTCTTGGCCGCCACCAGTTGTTAATGCAAATTCATATTCATAGCCTTCATACTGTTTATTGAAACTTAGCCCCCAATCAGCTTTTGGACCTAAATTAACACCGTGGTTGTACTGTTTGAGTGTGCCGTTGGTATCAATGCGGTATTCAGAGCCATAAGGGAGCTCTAAATGACCCACTTTTATATTCGGCAAATCACGCCCTAGGCCTGTGTAATTGAAATTAAAAATACGGGTGACAATTTCGATATCGTTTTCGTCTGAGAAAAACCCTGGGTGAGGGCTGAGATTATCTATTTTTGTAGCGTAAAGCTGCATTATTAACGTACCAATATCTCCAGACTGACCGCTGATCACGTTATGGTAGTCAAAACCTAAGGGGGTCATGGACCCAACATTGTCGAGGTTATGGTTATAAACCATACGGGTGGCTAAATCGAAAGAAAATCGAGCGTTTGATTGCGCATATGTGCAAAAGCTGGCTATACACAGAAGCACGGATAAAATAATTTTGTCCATAGTCTAGCTTCTTTTCAAGCGAATATAATTTAAGCATAGTCGAATATGCAAATTTATTGGTTTTTAAAAATCTGCACAGCTAAACCTATTTAGATTTTTTGTTAAACAGTCATTTTTTATTTTAAAAATCTTCTGCAAGCATACCTGCATTTTCATTTAGTCTTTATCGCAAACTTTATTTTTTCGCAATCAATGTGTGTATAAACCTAGGTAAGCCTTATATGGGAAATTTATTTACTAAGTTGTTTTAATTTCAAAAACAAGTCGCTGATCCTGCGTGTTAATAAGCTTTGATCAGTGTTTGGCACATGATCTAAATGCAAAGATAAATAAGGCTCTGTGGGATAAAGCTTGAGTAGGGTTTTATTTATCTCTGATATTATTTTTTTAGATCTTGGCGTACTACTACAGGCGATATGCCCGGCAATAAACATGGGGTGATTACTAATGGTAACTGAAGCAATATCAGTATCATCTTTAGGATAATATTGTTTAAAAATAGTGGGGTACGCAATTAAGAAATCGATGCGATGTCGCTCAAATAACTTGATCATGGCATCATATGCATCACTGCCTGCACGAGCGAATATGTTTTCATTTTTTAACTGTTGTATTTGCTTATCTAATTCTTTTCCATAAGACCTGCCAGTTTCAATCGCAAGACTCGCCATCGAGTAGTGATTAAAAAGTCTATTTAAACTAGCCAACTCGCCGCTTTCAGTTAACATATTTTCTAGCAGAGGTGTGCGGTCTTTAAAGTAATAAAGACGATGACTGGGATATAAGTGCACAGGATAAGAATAGAGGTTGTAAAGTAGGCGCCCTTCGGTTTTGATGCGGTTTACCGCACAGATGGTTTTGTCTTGCTTGAGCAAAGCATCAATACGGGCTATAGGGGCGATTTTTAGCTCAAATTGAACGTTCTCTAAATGTTTAAATAATAAGCGGTAAGAGTCACTGGCAATATCGTTTCGGCCATCTTTGTAAAACAGCTCAAGATCCTTTATATCATCACTCAGCAATGTGACCTTATCAGCCTTGGCGATAAATGACATCAACAAGAAGATAAACAATGATAGTAAATACTTCATAAACACCACTTAAGCTTAATTTCATCAATTATAGTCAATAAATACGATAACTGATAAAGCGCTTTTAAAACACGCTAAAAATACCATGTGGTGTATTTGCACTAACGAGATATAACCATAATATCTAGACTTTTGCGCACTTAACAGGTTTTAAGTTTTTTTAACACCTTTCTATAATATCGCAGCTTGTTTCACTACAATCGCATGGCGCTTTGCCAACCTTAAATGATCTTTGTCGTAACCGCCGCCGATCACAGTGGCTACTGGCACCCCCTTATTTTTGCAGGTTTTAAGCACTAAGGCATCGCGTTTTTCTAATCCTTGCCATGAAATATTGAGCTTTCCGAGAGTATCTTGCTCCCACACATCAACGCCTGCATCGTACAATACTAAATCGGGGTTCAGATCTTCAATTAAGCCCGTTAAGGTTTCTCGCACAATATGCAAATACGCAGCGTCTTCTAAATGGTTTTCGAGACCGACATCTAAATCACTGTCGTGCTTTCTAAATGGGAAGTTTTTTTCACAATGAATAGAGCAGGTAAACACGTAAGGGTTGTGTTTTAACATAGCAGCGGTGCCATCACCTTGGTGCACGTCTAAATCAAAAATCAGTACATTATTTACCTTACCTTGCTGAATAAGTGTTGTAGACGTAAATGCAAGGTCATTCACCATGCAATATCCAGAGCCAAAATCATAATGGGCGTGATGGGTGCCACCGGCAAGGTGGCAGGCTATGCCATGTTCAAGAGCTAGTTCTGCGGTCTTTAATGTGCCAAGTGGTGCAGTAAAAGTACGCGCCATTAGTTGTTCAGACCACGGTAAACCAATCCGACGCATCGCTTTGACATCGAGTTGGTTACGCCACAGATCCCAAACATAGTCTTCGCAATGAACTAACTCGAGTGGCGTAGGCGAGCCAAGTTCTGGTTGAACTAAGTTCTCGCCAATTAAGCCCATGCTTTTTACTTCATTATATAAATTAGCGAATTTACTCATCACAAAGCGGTGTTTAGGATCAAAACTAAACGAGTAATTTGGATGATAAACAAGCGGTAAACGGGTGTTGAGCGGGCTATGATTTGAGAGCATTAAAGACGGTACTTAGTTTAAATTGCGATAATTTTAACTGATATACGTATAAGGTAATAGTTGAGATTATTATCTGTACCTACAGGTTTTTTTACACCTTGGTTTATGCAATCATGTTGGCTTTATTTTTCAAAGTGGCAAAGATAAATGGAACTGAATTTCTCTGACTTTTCTGGCAATCAAATCTATCACTTAATGACGCAAAGCATTATTCCGCGTCCTATTGCTTGGGTGTTAACTGACTCAGGCGAGCAAAGCTACAATCTTGCGCCATTTTCTTATTTCACAGCGGTGTCGAGTGCGCCGCCTCTGATGATGTTTTCGGCTGGCAAAAAGCCAACAGGCGAGATTAAAGACACAGTTAAAAATGTGATTAATACCAAACAGTGTGTTATTCACATTGCCTCAGAGCAAGACGCTGATTTAGTCACAGCCACCGCTGCAACTCTCGAGCATGGCGAGTCTGAAATCGCCGCCAACGACATTGAGCTGTTGGAGTTCGAAGACTTTGGTCTACCTCGCATTAAAAGCTGCCATATCGCTTATGGTTGTGAGTTATATGAGGTGCAACAAATGGGCGAAGCACCGCAATCGTTGGTATTTGTAAAGGTGAAAACTTTATATGTGAACGATGAAGTAATTGAGTTGGATGCCAAGCAACGTTTAAAAATTCATGCCGATAAAATCGCTCCGCTGGCGCGTTTAGGTGGAGGGGAGTATTCGGGTATTACAGCGCCTTTTGCGATGACAAGACCGAAATAATCAAAGATTAATCTAAATAACGTCGATTGAATTGGTTATCAAAAAAACAAGCGCAGCATCACACTGCGCTTTTTTGTTGGGAGGAACTTTTATGGGGAGAAGTTAGTTAAGCGGCTCGCGGTTTTAATGCTTTCTGTACTTTCAAGTTTGCCCATCTCTTTTCAAGGACCAAGATGGTAAATAAGTAACACAGCACCACAATAATCGGTTGTAATACAAAGCTGTTCTCAGGACTGATGATAAAAGCGACGGTGCATAAAACGGTTCTAACAACTGCGTGCGCCACACAGACCTTAATCTTACAAATTGCACCATGTACTAACCACATTAAACCCGACTGTACAGCAATCGCAAATGGCAGGGCGTAAGGATTTTGCATTGCAAAGGTAATACTGATTGAAAAGGTCAAAAATGTCATCGCAACCGCGGCTAAAAAGATGGTATCGAATGGGTTACGCTCAGCGCCTTTTTTAAACTGTACGTCCTCACCGGTTAACTTTGCGAGACCTAAACCCAAATATACAATTGAACCTGTACCAATATAAATCGCCCAAGTTTGCATATGTAACGACAAAGTCATACCGGTAAAAATCAGCAAGCTCCACACAATCATGCCAGCCAGTGGTACAGCCAAAAAGCGGCGGTTTTTATAGTTTTGTAAATGTGTTTCTAGGTTAATGGTGTTCATGGCAATCTCCGTCTGTTGATGGAGTAAGTATGTCTAGTAGGTAGGGTGTTTATCAGTGAGGTTTGTCACGACGTTGCATGACAAATGTCATTGCTGCAATATACATATATACTTCAAAAGTAATTGACGCTCTCAAAGGAAAAGATAAGAAAAATGACAGCTCAAAATACAGCAACAGCATCTAAGTGTATGAATTGCAGTACCCCTATTTCGGGTATGTATTGCTCTCATTGCGGACAGAAGCATATTGAAGGAGGACTCACAGTTGGTTTTTTTATTAATACTTTTATTGATACGTTGACCAACACTGATACGCGTATTTTCAAAACATTCAGAGACTTATTGATTCGACCTGGACATGTCGCAAAGCTATATGTTTCAGGAAAACGTAAGCAGTACGTCAATCCGTTGAGACTATGTTTTGTGATTATTGGCCTTTACCTTGCACTATTAGCTTTGACAGGGGGTATCGCTGCTCTAAATGAACATGCAGTGAATCAACAGCATTCTGGTATCAGTGAATTCGTAAAGGTTTGGCAAGAGGTTTATATAAATCATCGCATTTTAATTTACCTTGGCGCTTTACCATTCGCGGCCTTAGTGATCAGATTTTCTTTTTATAAATCGGGTTATAACTATATTTCAACTTTAATTATGCTGTTATATACCAGCACACTCTATTGTTTGTATGGCATTGTGATGGTGGCAGTTTTTAAGGCCTTTAGCTTAGATTATTTTTCTGAGTATAGAAGACTGGTAGAAAGTGCTATTGGCTTAACCGTATTTTACCAGTCTGCAAAAGTTTTTTATGGCTGGAGTTGGTTAAAAGGAATCATCTTCGTACCATGGATCTTCTTGAGTTTGTTTTTTTCCGCTTACTTGGCAGCCTTCATGATCACTTCGATCATTACTTTGTTTTAATTTTGGGTAATTTAAGGCGTGCCGCTTTGGTTTGTTATGTTAGTATCTAGGTTGGTATAGTGCCAATTTGCGTATTACTAAGGTAAAGCCCTGTATTGAGATTTGTAACTGTGCCTGAATATTTTCTTTTATAAAATAGCAGTTTAATCGCTCGCAAGTATTATACGAACTTTTAAAGGAACTAGAATCGATGAAATTAATAAATATAATTTTTTATGTGGCGATGTTGCTTTCAACGTCAGCTTTCGCGGCTTCAACCTCTTCAGAAACAGCAAACAGTGTCACAGAAATTGTCGATATACAGCTCAAAGCCTATAACGACCGCGACATTGACGCGTTTTTAGCAACCTATCACAAAGATGTAGAAATACACTATTTTCCAGAAGGTCTTAAATACAAAGGTATTGATAAGCTTAAAGAGGAATATGAGCTGATGTTCAGCAGATTAAGCTATTTAAATGCTGCAATCACAAACCGCGAAATTCAAGGTCGTTTTGTTGTCGATACTGAAGAAGTAACCGCAAAGTTCATGTACCAAGGCAAAGAACACGAAAACAAGTTTAAAGCGATTGCTACCTACGAAGTTGAAGATGGTTTGATAAAGCGAGTCTTGTTTTTGAAATAGCGAACTGTGTATTGCCAAGTGTTGAAGTTGTGCCACTAAAAGACAATAAAACAGCACCTCCTTAATCCAGATGTCTAACAGTCATGAATATTTATGAATTGATAACCTATAATGAAGGTGCCTGCTTTTAATACTTATGTTCTAAATCTTATTCATGACGACAAAACTGGTTTTTTCTTCGTGCCAATAAACGGCAGAGTTACAATTCATATAAAAGTATATTACCTCCTGCTGTTCAAGTATATTGATACTGTAATTTGGTTCAAATTATCGGGTTAGTGACACCTGATTTCAGATAATAAGAGCGATACTAATAGAAAGGTATAGTAGATTAAACCAATTGTCATAAGTGCTTCGATCTTCTCGCTATAAAAACAAGCAATGCCACCAAAAGTTATCAGCATTTGAACTATGCAAAACACACCAGATTTCTTTCCTTCCGGAACTGAAGTTTCAATCTCTGAAATTGCCAAAAAAATGCAATGCTGCCTTGCAATGGTATATTGTGAGTTAACAAGAAATCGAATTCATGGAGAGTACTGCCTTCAGAATGCGTATGATTTTTCAGTTCGCAGGCGCAAAGTATGCGTACCACTTCGAATGTCTTGAAGTTACATCAAAAAGGATAACTATGAAAAACATCACAAAAATAACTTTGGGTCTATTGTTCACTGTACTTTTCGGATACTTTGCTCTCTCATCAGAGCAATTATTTTATGCAGGGCAATCAATTGAACGAAAGCTTGCAGGTCTCAGTGTCAAATCAATAAAGATTGATGAGGGAGAAGTTGCTTACCTAGAAGGCGGAAAAGGCGACGTGATCGTTTTTCTTCATGGCTTTGGCGCGAATAAGGATAATTGGGTCAGGTTAGCTAAGCACCTCAAAGATGATTATTCCATAATAGCGATAGATTTACCTGGGTTTGGCGATAGCTTTAAAAAGATGGACCTGAAATATGATGTTGAGTCTCAAGTTAGACGAGTAAATGAACTCATCAATCAATTAGGTATTGATAAGTTTTATATCGCTGGAAATTCAATGGGAGGGTACATAGCTGGAAACTATGCAATCAAATACCCTGAAAGAGTAACTGGTTTATGGTTATTGAATGCGTTAGGGGTTGAATCTGCCGACGAAAGTGAAATGTTTAAAGATATTTCAAACAATAAAAAGCCAATCGTACTTGTGCAGGACAAAAATGACCTTCAAAAACTGACGTCATTTGTCTTTCAACGTCCACCTTACATACCTGAATTTGTTATTTCTGAGCTGGCTAAAAAAGCCGAGAAAGATTACCAGATTAATCAGAAAATATTTTATGAAATCCATAAACAAGACAAGAACAAAGTAAAATTTGCTTCTCCCTTAGACCGAGGGCTAGCCAAGTTTAGTAAACCTGTGTTGATTACATGGGGAAAACAAGATCGCGTGCTTCATTACTCTGCGGCAAAGGTGCTTTCTCAAATAGCGCCCCAAGCTGAAATGGTTGTTATGGATGATATTGGACATTTACCTATGATAGAAGCGCCCCAGGCCACTGCAAAACAATTTATCTCTTTCAGTAGTCGAAATTAAATCATGTGTATTTGTACCTTCTTCTAAGTCTATGAATTAATGAGGTGTTCTATCAAACGTTCCTACTTAATTTATTTTTCGCATTTATCGAGATTTATGCGACCTAGTGCATTCAGTAGCGTGTGCTAAGAAGGTATTAATTTGCAAATAAACTACAGTTATTAAGCGAATTAAAAAAGCCTAGATATCATTTATCTAGGCTTTTTAGTAAGGGAGATTTTTTACTGCACTAATCTATAACTTTACCAGCATGAATATTCGTAAATTTATGATCGTTTATGACAATTTCACCATTAACAAAGACATATTGCATTCCTTCGGTTAATACATTCCAATGAGCGAATGATGCGTTAACACTTATCTGCTTAGGATCAAATACGATGATATCGGCAAAATAATCAGGCTTAATTTGACCTCGTTTTTTAATATTAAAATACTTTGCTGTGTCTGCACTGCTTCGCTGTATGAAGGTCTCAAGAGACATTAAGTTTTTATCTAAAACATAGCTTTTTAACTTTTTTGGAAAACTAGCGTATTTTCTTGGGTGCCCATCGGTACCGTCTGATGAAGTAACAACCCAAGTTTGTTGCATAAAGTTTTCGACATCTTCCGCAGACATATTAAAAGAAGCGATACGAACTTGACCCATTAACACCAGCTTTTTGGTCGCGGAGATAGCTGATAAATTCCACTCTTTGGCAACTTGTTCAAGCGTTTTACCTTCTAAGCTTTTATCATGGAATTTAGTGATTAAAATGGCCTTAGCACCACCGCGACGGCGCAAGTTTTCAGCAAGCTCTCGGTCAATTTGATCTTGTAACCTTGGATCTTTGAGTCTTGCATGAAACGCTTTTTTGCTATCTGCCATGACCCATTTAGGCATCAATGCACTGTGCAGTTTAGTGCCTGATGCTAACCAAGGATATTGATCGGCTGAAATACTTAAGCCTTGCTGTTGTTCAGACTCGACCAGTTTAATGATTTGTTCACTTTGACCCCAAACATCGACGCCCAGCGCTTTTATATGTGCTAGGTGCAAGTGAATATCTGCAGCTTTGGCAATATCAATGGCTTCTTGTACGGCAGGAATGAGGCCGATTGAAAACGTACTTTCATCGCGAATATGGGTGTCATAGATACCATTGAATTTTGCAGCGACTTTAGCTAAACGAACTACCTCGTTGGTATTTGCATAGCTGCCGGGAACATAATAAAGACCACTAGATAAACCTAGAGCGCCTTGTTTCATGGCTGCTTCTAACAGGGCTTCCATTTGCGACATTTCTTTTTCTGTGGCTTGACGCGCCACTTTTCCCATGACTTGCTTTCTAAGAGAGCCATGACCAACTAACAAACCGACATTGGTACCAATACCATTCGCATGTAAAGTATGTTTGGTGGCATCAAAGTCAACAGGACCACCGCCATCATTGCCATTTATGACAGTCGTGACCCCTTGAGTTAGGTAGTTTAGGTTGTTATTTCGGGTGCTACTTTTTAAATCTGATAGTGAATGTGTATGTGGGTCTATAAACCCTGGGGCTATCACCTTACCAGATACATCAATGATTTTTTTTGCTTTGATATGTGTGCTGTCAGGTGCAAATATTCCACAAATTTTATCTTCACAGATGGCAACTTGTTTAGCATTTACGGGGGAGCCATCCCCCGTAATGAGTAAGCCACCTGTCAGTAAAATATCGGCATTGAAAGTTGGTTTGCTAGTACAGCCTGTGATCGCAATCAACATCACTAAAGCGCTCAACTTTAAAGTATTAGTTTTCATGTTAGTGACTCTACTGTTTTTGCTTACTGAGCAGTGTTGACATGAGCGTTTCTGCGGCCTCGATCGCAGCTTTATCGATCATGGCTCTGTCAGTGTTGTCACCCATTTCATAAGTCACTGCATGCACTTTATATTTATCTGCTATAAATTGCTTGAAAACGCCGCGATTTGGGTTTTGTCCAGCTTTTCTTCGAACTTCAAATTCAGGTAGCGTTTTTTCAAGTTTATCTAGCCAATCATTCGTTAATGTGTGGTTATGACTTAAATAATCTTCAGGGATGGTATAAAAAATATCTTTATAAGTAGAGTGAAAATCTACGGCGTATTTAATTTCTCCGCCATTTTTGACTATGTTATCCAGATACTTTACGACGCTCGCTACTTCAGGTTGCATAGCAGTTTTCCAATCTCGGTTGAGATCTTTTCCAGCTACATTGTGACGCCAATATCCATGGTAGACACCATCAGGGTTTATATTTGGCACAACCAGTATATTGAAGCGTTTGCGAAATGTATTTGCGATTGCTGAATCTGAAAATACATGGTCAACAAAGGTAAGCATGGCTAAGGCTCCGGTTACTTCAGGCGGATGTTGCCTGCCAACAAGGATCAACCATTGATTACTCTTAGCTCGGCTTTCAAGTTTAAAAATAGGTCTGTGTTCGATAGACCAACCGATTATGTCATGGTTGAGAAAGCTTTTTTGCGCATGTGCTTTTGCCCAGCGGTGATACTCCAGACTATTAAGAGATTCTTGAGCTGATATCCAAAGTGGCTCTGAAGAGACATTGAGTGAAAAAGAAATGTCTTTGTCATGCTTCTCAAAAGGGATTAATTGCCAAGTATTGTCTTTAAATACTTTCGGGCTGTAGCGCATTTTTCCGCCATCCGCTTTGATAGAAATCTTAACTTGCTTTTGTTCTTT
>CAYZOE010000107.1:0-15574 GCA_964479805.1 uncultured Pseudoalteromonas sp.
GTTGAAGAGCTGTCGCGTGTGTGTGAAACCTTTACTTCTGTTCACCCTAACGCTGGTTTACCGAATGAATTTGGTGAGTACGACCTAGAAGCTGATGAAATGTCAGTAGAAATCATTGATTGGGGCAAAGAAGGCTTCATTAATATTGTCGGTGGCTGTTGTGGTACAACGCCTGAACATATTAAGGCATTCGCTAATGGCCTTGCGCAAATTAAACCAAGATCTCTGCCTGAGCTAGATGTGCGTATGCGCTTAGCGGGTCTTGAAGCGTGTAACTTGAATTAGGAAGTATCAGATGACGCAACAAAATACCGCAATTTTTACCAACGTTGGTGAGCGTACCAATGTTACTGGTTCTGCAAAATTCAAACGCCTAATTTTAGAAGAAGATTACGAAACAGCCCTTGATGTTGCTCGCGAGCAAGTAGAGAACGGCGCACAAGTTATCGATATCAACATGGATGAAGCCATGTTAGATTCGAAAGCGGCAATGACTAAGTTCTTAAACCTGATTGCTTCTGAGCCAGACATCTCGCGAGTGCCTATCATGGTTGATTCGTCTAAATGGGAAGTCATTGAAGCGGGCCTAAAGTGCATTCAGGGTAAGGCGATTGTAAACTCGATTTCACTGAAAGAAGGTGAAGAGCCGTTTATCCGTCAGGCTAAAATCATTAAACGATTTGGTGCTGCGGCTGTCGTTATGGCGTTTGATGAAACAGGGCAAGCTGAAACAGCCGACCGTAAATTTGAAATTTGTGAGCGCTCTTACCGTATCTTGGTCGACCAACTAGGCTTCCCACCCGAAGATATTATCTTTGACCCGAATATCTTTGCGGTAGCAACAGGTATTGAAGAGCATGATAACTACGCGGTTGACTTTATCGAAGGTACCCGCCGTATTAAGCAAAACTTGCCGCACTGTAAAGTGTCGGGCGGTGTATCGAATGTATCTTTCTCGTTCCGTGGCAATAACCCAGTACGTGAAGCCATTCACTCAGTGTTCTTATACCACGCCATTCAAGCTGGCATGGACATGGGCATTGTAAACGCAGGTCAACTTGCGGTTTATGATGATATTCCCCTTGAGTTAAGAAAAGCCGTTGAAGATGTTGTTTTAAATACCGATCCTGGTGCGGGTGAGCGACTTGTTGACTTGGCACCTAAGTATTCAGGCATGGCGCAAGCCGAAAAAGAAGAAGACTTAGAATGGCGTACTTGGCCAGTCGAAAAGCGTTTAGAGCATGCTCTCGTTAAAGGCATTACCGAATATATCGAAGAAGATACTGAAGAGTGTCGTGCTTCAATGGATAAACCAATTCAAGTGATTGAAGGGCCACTGATGGACGGCATGAATGTCGTTGGGGATTTATTTGGTGCTGGTAAAATGTTCTTACCTCAGGTTGTTAAATCTGCCCGTGTAATGAAACGTGCTGTTGCTTACCTTGATCCGTATATTGAAGCGGAGAAAGAAGAGGGCGCCACCAATGGTAAAATCATCATGGCAACGGTTAAAGGCGACGTACACGACATTGGTAAAAACATTGTGGGCGTAGTTCTTCAGTGTAACAACTATGAAGTGGTCGATTTAGGCGTGATGGTACCTGCTGAGAAAATTCTGCAAACTGCTATAGACGAAAAAGCCGATGCCATTGGTCTATCGGGCCTTATTACGCCATCGCTTGATGAAATGGTACATGTGGCAAAAGAAATGACGCGTCGTGGTTTTGATATTCCACTATTAATTGGTGGTGCAACAACTTCGAAAGCACACACTGCGGTTAAGATTGAGCCTCAGTATGACAAGGGTGTGGTGTATGTAAATAACGCCAGCCGAGCGGTAGGTGTGGTATCCAGTCTATTGAGCAAAACACAAAAACCGGAATTTTTAGCAAAAACCACAGCCGAATACGAAAAGGTTCGTGAGCAACAAGCGCGTAAAAAACCACGTAGTAAACCTGTTACTATTCAACGTGCTCGTGATAACGCGGCTAAGTTAGATTGGGATAACTACACACCACCCGTGCCGAAAAAACTGGGTGTCACAGAGTTTAGAGATGTCAGCATTAAAACATTGCGTGAGTATATCGACTGGACACCTTATTTTATGACTTGGTCTTTAGCTGGTAAATTCCCTCGTATCCTTGATGACGAAATTGTCGGTGAAGAAGCGAAGAAGCTTTATCATGATGCCAATGCGATGCTTGATGAGTTTGAGCGTACTCAAGCACTTAAACCACTTGGTGTGATTGGTTTATTTCCTGCAAACCGTGTAGGTGATGACATTGAAATCTACACAGATGAAACTCGTTCTGAAGTATTAGAGTTAAGTTGTCACTTGCGTCAGCAAACAGAAAAAACTGATTTTCCAAATTACTGTTTAGCTGATTATGTCGCGCCAAAAGGCATACCAGACTACTTTGGTGCATTTGCTGTAACTGGCGGTCTTGAAGAAGACGATTTAGCTGAAGCGTTCGATGCACAGCAAGATGACTACAACAAGATCATGGTTAAAGCGGTTGCTGACCGTTTAGCTGAAGCGTTTGCTGAATATCTTCATGAGCAAGTTCGTAAAGAGTACTGGGGTTATGCAGCCGATGAAAACCTCAGTAATGAAGAGCTTATTCGCGAAAACTATCAAGGTATTCGTCCTGCTCCAGGTTATCCTGCATGTCCTGAACATACTGAGAAGAAAAAAATCTGGTCGTTACTGCAAACTGAAGAGCGTATCGGTATGCAACTTACTAGCTCATATGCAATGTGGCCTGGCGCGGCCGTGTCGGGGTGGTATTTCTCTCATCCTGATTCTAAATATTACGCCGTAGCACAAATTCAAAAGGATCAGGTTGAAGACTACGCGACTCGCACGAATATGACGCTTGCTGAAGCTGAGCGATGGTTGTCACCAAACCTTGGTTATGAGCCTGAATAAGCTTCAGCTTAATATCAAATCACTTTCAAAGGCACTTACTTAGTTAAGTGCTTTTTTATGCACCACTTTTCCTGTAGAGCTTTTACTTAGAACCGAGATTACTTTTGTACGAAAACTTCTTATAATTAATTAGAGATGAAATTAATTATTCATGAAGTTTTTATCTAACCTTATATTTTCTTGATTTAAATCGTGCAAATTAGATTGGTATTTTTATTTATAGATGAAAGCTATTCTTGGCAAAAAGGTCTTCCATGCTCGGACAACAAGCAAAATTCAACAAAGCGGTGTTTTACCCCGCTTCTATCGTGATCCTTCTACTGGTGTTAGCCACTGTTTCTGAGCCGAATATGGCAAAATCATTATTTGCAGATATTCAAAATGCTATCACGATAAATGGCAGTTGGTTTTATGTACTTACCGTTGCCATTATTTTGGGCTTTGTATTGTATTTAAGCTTGTCGCGATTTGGTTCTGTTAAGCTTGGGCCTGACCATGCAACCCCCGATTACTCATTAGGTACTTGGATCTCCATGCTCTTCGCAGCAGGTATGGGAATTGGCTTGATGTTTTTCGGCGTGGCAGAACCTATTATGCACTATTTGTCACCACCAACAGCTGAGCAGGGCTCTTTAGAAGCCATAAAAGAAGCTATGAAAATTACCTTTTTCCACTGGGGGTTTCATGCTTGGGCCATTTACGCCATCGTTGCTTTGGTATTAGCTTACTTTAGCTATCGTCATAAATTACCTCTTACGCTTCGATCTGCGCTTCACCCAATCATTGGCGATAAAATTTATGGATGGCAAGGTCACCTAGTCGATATTTTTGCGGTTGTCAGTACAGTTTTTGGTGTGGCAACGTCATTGGGCTTAGGGGCTAGCCAAGTAAATGCCGGTCTAAATTATTTATTTGAATTTGACGTAAGCCAAACAAATCAATTAATCATCATGGTAGTCATCACAGCATTAGCATCAATATCGGTTGCAACAGGGTTAGATAAAGGCATTAAAATTCTTTCAGAAGCTAATATGCTTTTAGCAATTGCTTTACTTGCGTTCATCTTTGTTCTAGGGCCCAGTGTGTTCTTACTACAAGCATATGTGCAAAACGTTGGGGCCTATTTATCAGAAATAGTCTCGAATACATTCAACTTATTTGCTTATGAGAAAAAAAGCTGGATTGGCGGTTGGACCATTTTTTATTGGGGCTGGTGGTTAGCTTGGGCACCCTTTGTAGGTTTATTCATTGCGCGAATATCAAAGGGTAGAACTATTCGCGAGTTTGTATTAGGTGTCATGGTGGTGCCAACGGCATTTACATTGCTATGGATGACTGTTTTCGGAAACAGTGCAATTCACATGGTGGTTGAGCAGGGGGCTCAGCAAGTTACAAATATGGTAAGCGAAAACTCTTCTGTGGCTTTGTTTGTGTTCTTAGAACAATTCCCTTGGTCAACAATATTAACGCTTTTGTCGGTGGCCATGATTGTGATTTTCTTTGTCACATCTTGTGATTCAGGGGCTATGGTAATCGATATGCTGTGTTCAAATGGTGAGAATGACACACCAGTTTGGCAGCGTCTATTCTGGGCAATAAGTGTAGGTGTTGTTGCAGCTGTGCTCAGTTTAGTAGGTGGTCTAGAAGCCCTGCAAACTATGACGATTGCTAGTGCCTTACCATTCTCACTTGTGCTCTTGTTTTCATGCTTTGGGTTAGTGAAAGCCCTTGAAGTAGAAAGCGCAAAGCGTGAGAGCTTGCAGCATCATGCAGTGATAAGTATGAGTAGAGAAGAAACCGAAGATTGGAAAGAAAAACTGAATAACATAGTCTCAACACCAGATAAAAAAGACATTAATCAGTTTATAAACAAAGAGGTAAAACGGGCATTCAAAGCATTGAAGGCGCAGTTTGAACTTAATGATATTGATACTGAAATCAAATCAACAGAAAAAGGGATCTCAATAACAGTTTATCATGGAGATGAACATGACTTTGTATATGGCGTATACAAGAAAGAGCATGTTCAGCCCAGTTTCAGTCATGACCAAGCAGAGGGCTCTGAAAGCTATTTCCGTGCCGAAGTGCACTTATTTGAAGGCGGGCAAGACTATGACATTATGGGCTGGTCAGAGTCTGCAGTGATCAACGATATGATAAATCAATATCAAAAGCATATGCATTTTTTGCATATATTGCGTGACGAAGGGCCCATAGCAGCATCTAGAAACTAATCTACAACATGGCTATCAAATTATGTAGGTTAAGGTTGTAGTTTATAAACTGGTTAGTTTGCAACAAAGAGTGGTTTTAATTTGGTAACTTTCTAATAGTAAATTAAAAAGCTGAGTAATGACATTGCTTGTTTAATTGTTTATGAGTCGACATATCTTTGAGTACCATTCGTTATTAAAACCGCTGCTTGGCGGTTTTTTTGTATTAAAAATTTTACATCTGATGTGACCTTTACGTTAACGTAAGCTCTTTATGCCTGTTGAGTAACTATTTTTGACTTAAGAAAATAGTTACAGCTCTTATTTTGACTATATTATCCATGATTTTAATTTTTAATGAATTGAAAGTGTCTATTAAAAGAATTCAAGAGAATGATTGTCTCAATTTATAGCGAATTTGAAAATATAGTGATAGAGTCTTTGCAGTTTCAGCGCTATGCCCGTTCATTGGGTAAAAATTTCGGAGAACTATAAAGTGGCTGTATTTAACCAAGTTGAATTTGATAACCATGAACAAGTGGTATTTTGCTCTGATAAAGAATCAGGCTTAAAAGCAATTATTGCTGTTCATAGCACAAAATTAGGTCCTGCTGTGGGTGGCTGTCGCATGTGGGATTATGCAAAAGATGAAGATGCTGTTTATGACGTGTTGCGTTTATCCAAAGGCATGACTTATAAGAATGCGGTTGCTCGTTTACCGTTTGGCGGTGGCAAGTCAGTGATCATTGGTGATGCGAAAACACTTAAATCTGAAGCGTTATTCAGAGCATTTGGAAAGCAACTTGAGCGTTTAGGTGGCAGTTACTACTCAGCAGAGGATGTAAACATCACCACTGGTGATGTGATGACGATGCACAAAGAAACAAATTACGTTATGGGCTTAGAAGGTAAAAGCGGTAATCCTTCGCCGTTTACAGCGCTTGGTACTTTTCTTGGTATTAAAGCTGCATTTAAACACAAGCATGGTCATGAAGATTTAAATGGCGTAAAAGTATCTGTTCAAGGTCTAGGGGCAGTGGCTTACACTTTATGTAAATACCTACACGAAGCAGGCGCAAAGCTATTTGTTACAGATATTAACCAAGAATCTGTTGACAGAGTTGTAAATGATTTTGGCGCTACAGCCGTCAATATCGACGAGATATATGACTTAGACGTTGATGTATATGCGCCGTGTGCACTAGGTGCAACGGTGAATGATGAAACAATACCTCGTTTGAAAGCGCAAATCATTGCCGGTTGTGCGAATAACCAATTAGCGGAGTCTCGTCATGGTGAGGTTTTACGTGAAAAAGGCGTATTATATGCACCAGATTATGTGATTAATGCCGGTGGTATCATAAACGTTTATTATGAAACTAAGCCGGCTGGATACAACGAAGCTGATGCGACTAAACATGTCGAGGGCATCTATGGCACACTAGCTGAAATTTTCAAGCGTTCAGAAGAAGAGCAGAAGTCGACTCATATCATTGCCGATGAACTAGCGCAAGAAATTATAGCAAACGGTTTATAATTCTTTGCTTTAAAAAATGTAATTGTTTTAATAGAGGGATGTAATCAAACATCCCTTTTTTATGAAAAAAATTGACCTTACCACTTGGCCAAGAGCCGACCACTTTGATTTCTTTTTACCATTCTCACAGCCATATTTTAATGTAGTTATTGACCTTGAAGTGGGAGGGCTGTTTAAGTTTGCAAAATTGCGGCAATTGAGTTTTACAGCCTGCTACTTATATTGCCTGCAAAAAGCGGTGGAGCGTTATGCTCCAATCAGGTATCGAATAGTTGACAATGAACCCGTTGAAGTAACAGATATTACCTTGAGCACAGTATTTTTAAGGTCAGATGAGAGTTTCAGATTCGTACCACTAAAAACACAAAATTCTTTATTAGAATATTGTGAACATTACACTCAGCAAAAAGATACCTTTTTAGATAAACGATTGTTAAATCGTTCATTTATTGAAGGTGCCGATAAAATAGAACAAATGTATATCTCAATCTTGCCATGGTTTAAATTCTCCGGTTTTAAACACGCTGAGCATACACCAAATACTTCGGGTATTCCGAAAGTTGTATTTGGACAGTATCAAATAGAGCAAGGAACATTACCTGTTTCAATTGAAGTACATCATGCACTAATGGATGGATTACATATATCGCAGTTCATCGACGTTTTTAATCAAGTCGTCGCAGAAATTTGTAAAGAAAATTGAGCCTTTTAAGTGTAATTAAACAATCGCAAGCAAAAAAAATACAAAAAAACGAAGGTGAATAAAATTCATTTTAAATCATTGGCTTAAGGTTTTATTTTGTTATTTTAAAACTTCAGTTACAGAATGTTTTTACTCTGTAACAAAATGTAAAAACAATGTGTGCCTTCCCCGTGTTTTAGAGGCAAAATGCTTTAGTGAATGATTTGTGATGTTAATATTATGTTTTATATAAAAAATATTAGTCCATTTTCAAAAAATTAGTTTTGCCTATGAAGTTGACACATGGCCTTGCATTTAGCATTATTGGAAAGTTGATATCTGTAGAAAGATATCAGGGTAGCTCTGCTATAAAGAGCAAAAAATTATAAAAGTAACATTACTTAATTGGTTGGGAACTATGTCTGTTAAAATCAGAAAGAGTCTTGTAGCTACAGCACTTCTAGGTGCAACAGCTTTCGCAAGCAGCAACGTGATTGCAGATCCTTTGAATGACATACAAAAAGTAGGTCAGCAAACTCAAAAGGCTGCTAAAAAATCACAAGAAAAAATTGATAACATTTATGGTCAAACTCAAGAAATGATCGGTGAGTACCGCAGTGTTGTTGATGAAACAGAATTATTAAAAGTTTATAACGACCACGTAGCACGTTTGGTAGATGACCAAAATGCTAGCATTGAGTCACTTAATCGTCAGATTGGCACGATTGAGAAAACAAAACAGGACGTTGTGCCTCTGATGTATCGCATGATCGATACGCTTGAGCAATTCATCAAAGCGGACGTTCCGTTTGACACTGAAAGTCGTTTAGGTCGTGTTGAAAAATTACGTGATCTTCTCTCTAAATCTAAAGTAACTACTTCAGAGAAGTTCCGTCAGGTTCTTGAAGCTTACACAATTGAGACTGACTACAGCTCAACTATGGTATCTTCTCAAGGCTCACTAGAAATCAACGGTAAAAACATCAACGTTGACTTCGCACGTATTGGGCGTGTTGCGTATGTTGCTCAATCATTCGACCTTAAGCATGCTTGGGTTTGGAATAACAGCGCAAAACAGTGGGATGAGCTGAGCGAAGATTATTTAAAGCCAGTTAAAACTTTCATCCGTATCGCACGTGGTCAGGCTGCACCTGAACTACTAGCACTTCCAATCTTTGGCGCGGAGTAATAAATAATGAAGAAATTATTTAAAGGTTTTGCAGTAGCGGCTGCTCTATCTGTTTCAGCTGGTGCAGCTTTAAACGCGCACGCGAACACTGAAACTCTAGACAAAATCCTTCAAGAAGTTAAACAAAACCGTATTTCTGAAGGTAAAATCAACAAGCAACGTGAGCAAGAGTTTCTTTCTGCTCGTGCTGACAAGCAAGCACTTCTTAACAAAGCTAAGCGTGACCTAGCAAATGAGAAAGCACGTGGTGAGCGTTTAAACAACCAGTTTAAGCAAAATGAGATCACACTTGCTGAAAAAGCAGTTGAGCTCCAAACCGCGACTGGTACTTTAGGTGAGATGTTCGGTGTTGTTCGTCGTTCAGCTTCTGAAGCAATTGGTTCAATCGAAGCATCACTTGTAAGTGCTGAAAAGCCAGGCCGTGCAGAAGTTCTTCGTTCACTTGCTGCAGCTAAAGAACTACCAACTACTCGTGAACTAGAAGAGCTTTGGATTGCTTTCCAAACTGAAATGACAGAATCTGCAAAAGTATCTACTTTCGAAGCTCAAGTTGCTGAGCTAAGTGGTGAAATCAATACTAAGCAGGTTACTCGTGTTGGTAATTTCAACCTAATCACAAAAGACGGTTATGTAGTATACGATGCAGCGAACAAAGCTATCGTGCCACTAGGTAAACAGCCAGACGGTCACATTTTCAACACTGTTGCTGATCTTCTAAATACACAAGCCGGTTCATACACTAAGTTCTATGTTGACCCTGCGCGTGGCGGTATCCTTCGTCTAAATACTCAACGTGCAACTGTTGAAGAACGTTGGCACCAGGGTGACACAGTTGGTTACATCATCACTGCATTACTTGCAATTGGTGCGTTATTAGCGTTAGTTCGTTTCCTAGACCTATTAATGGTTAGTGCAAAAATCAAAGCACAGGTTAAGAACATCAACACGCCTAACGAAAACAACCCACTTGGTCGTATTCTTAAAGTTTACCACGACAACAAAAACCAAGACGTTGAAAACCTTGAGCTTAAATTAGACGAAGCAATTCTACGCGAAACGCCTCGTATCGAAGCTGGTATCAACATCATTAAGATTTTAGCTGCTATTGCACCGCTACTAGGTCTACTTGGTACAGTTGTTGGTATGATCTTAACATTCGAATCAATCACACTATTCGGTACTGGTGATCCGAAGATCATGGCAGGTAACATCTCACTAGCGCTTGTAACTACAGCTCTAGGTCTGATTGCTGCACTACCACTAATCCTATTACACGCAATCGTTTCAGGTCGTAGTAAAGCAGTTCTACATATCCTAGACGAGCAGAGCGCAGGTATTGTTGCTGCGCATGCGGAGAAGGAGAAAGCCTAATGCTAGTCCTGATGGAGATTTGGGAATCTATCAGGGATTTTGTTGGCACAGGCGGCCAAGTATTATACGTGGTCGCGATAGCACTCTTTCTAATGTGGGTATTAATGATTGAGCGCTATTGGTTCCTACTCGCCGAGTATCCGAAAATGAAAGCGGATATTGTAGCGAAGTGGGACGCCCGCCAAGACACTACGTCTTGGTACGCACACAGAATCCGCGATGCATGGATTTCTGAAGCGTCTGAAAAATTAGAAGCGCGCATGTTGATTATCAAAACATTGGTAGCCATGTGTCCATTAATCGGCCTACTAGGTACTGTTACGGGTATGATCAGCGTTTTCGAAACGATGGCAACTCAAGGTACTGGTAACGCTCGTCTAATGGCATCGGGTATTTCAATGGCAACGATACCAACAATGGCAGGAATGGTTGCGGCACTATCTGGTGTATTCTTCAGCACTCGCCTAGAAGCTAGAGCGAAAATGGCTAAAGAAAAGCTAGTAGATAGTTTGCCTCATCACTAAAGAGAGATATTAATATGGCACGTAAACAACGTTTTCGTGAGGAAGAAGAAGCAGCAGTAGATATGACACCGATGCTAGACATCGTATTCATTATGCTTATCTTCTTCATCGTAACAACTTCTTTTGTGAAAGAAGCTGGTATTGAAGTACAAAAGCCGAAGGCTGCACAAGCTCAAACTAAAAAGAACGCTAACGTCTTTATCGCTATCCGTGAAAACGGTGAGATCTGGATGGACAAGCGTGCTGTTGATGTTGAGCGTGTTAGTGCAAACCTTGAAAGCATCCTAGCTGAGCAACCTACTGAAACCGTAATCATTCAAGCTGATAAAGGCGCGAAACACGGTGTAGTTGTTAAAGTTATGGACCAAATCAAGGCGACTGACGATCAATTAAAAATCTCAATCGCTGGAGCTAAGTAATGATTCGTTTTCTGTTTTCACTTGTAACAGGTGGGGCAGTTACTTTCGGCTTATTTTATTTTATGGCATTTCTGATCTCTGGCGGAGCAGATAGAGCTGAAAATGAAAAAGAAGAAATCGTAGTCGAAATTTTGACGAATCCACCTGAATCTGAGGTTCAAGAGCGCAGACGTGTTCCGCCTCCACCTCCGCCGCCGCCGCAGCAGCCGCCTAAACCGCAGCCGCCGCAACCTGACAATGCTAACCCAAATCCGGGTGCTATTGGCTTTAACATGCCTAGCATCGACATTGGTGGTACTGCAGGTGGCCTAAGTGGGCCTGGTGAATTTGGTCGTGATGGTGACGCAACACCCATCGTACGTATTGAGCCTAAATACCCGACTCAAGCGGCACGTGATGGTAAAGAAGGTTGGGTACAACTTTCATTCACTATTAACGAGCTTGGTGGTGTTGAGGATGTAAAAGTTATTGATGCTGAACCAAAGCGTATTTTCAACCGTGAAGCGATGAGAGCATTGCGTAAGTGGAAATACCGCCCGAAAATCGTCGATGGCAAGCCAGAAAAGCAACCTGGTATTACTGTACAGTTAGACTTTAAACTTAACCAAGATTAATAAGGAGCGAAGAAATGAAGCAATTACATAAAGCAACAGCTCTTGCGCTACTTATGACGCTCACAGGTGTAAGCAGCAACGCTGTTGCTGCGCCTGACCCAGCTAAAATCGAAGCGCGTAAAAAAGCGAAGACTAAGATCATGGGTGAGCGTACTGGTAAGAAAGTTGTTAAAGCATTTGAGCTTTACAATAACGACCAACTTGACGAAGCAATTGCTTTGATGGAAGAGTTAGACCCGTCTAATGCTTTCGACAAAGCAACTGTTGATAGATATTTAGGTAACTTCTTCGCACAAAAAGAAGATTATGCTAAAGCATTACAATTCGTTAAGCGCGCCGTAGAACCAGATGTTTTAAACTTCAAAGACCAAGCAGACACCCTTAAATTCTTAGGCGACCTGTATTTTGGCCAACAGAAGTTTGTTGAAGGTATGAAAGCCTACAACGACTGGATGGACTTTACTGGTGATGAAGACGATAAGGTTTATGCACGCATTGCGCAAGCATACTTTGAGTTAAAGCAATATAGTAATGTTATTGAACCAGCTGACAAAGCAATTAAATTGTCAAAAGAGCCAAATAAAAATTACTACATGTTTAAAGTTGGTGCTTATTTCGAGCTTAAGCAGTTTAGTAAAGTTGTAGAAGTTGGTGAGACTCTTGTTAAGTTGTTTCCTGAGGACAAACAAAACTGGACTCGTCTAGGTTCTTTCTATATGTCTACTGAAGAGTTTAAAAAAGGTCAGACTGTTATGGAGATAGCTTACAAAAAGGGCTATTTCGAGAAAGAAAACCACTACAAGATCTTAAGCAGCTATTACTCGCTAAACGACATTCCTTACAAAGCAGCCATTGTTATGGAAAAAGCTCTGAAGGAAGAAAAAGTTAAGCGTACTAAGCAAAACGTTACTGCTGTTGCAAGTTACTTCCACCAATCGAAGCACCTTGTAACTGCCGCTAAATACTATGAAGAAGCAGCTAAGTTTGATGACGATGCAGATCTTTATAGAAAAGCAGGTAACTTATTACTTACTGAGCAAAAGTACAGTGCTGCAGTTGAGCGTTTGAATAAAGCGCTTGAGTTAGGCACTGAAAAGAAGGGTTCGACTTACTCTGACTTAGCTGAAGCTTACTTATACCAAGAGAAGTATAAGCAAGCTTATAGAGCGATTGTCAAAGCACAAGAAGACCCACGTACACGTAAGTTTGCTAGAGGTTGGGCAACGTTCATTAAGGACAAAGCACAACGCAAAGGCATAAGCCTATAAATAAAAAGCCCCGAAAGGGGCTTTTTTTATAGTTGGAAGTGAAGGTGAATAATAAATTTCTTTTAATCATAATCCCCATTCTGTTTTTGTTATCAGCGTGCACTGAACCGCAGAAACTTAGTTCTTTTGAAGAAGTGCAATCACAGCTAAAAAATATCAATACTGTTTTATTGACCAAGAGTAAAAATGAACTATCAGAAGTATTACCTTTCAGTGAGGCCTATTTAAAGCAAAGGCACATAGCTTTAAACTCTGCTGACCTCCAGTTGCTTACAGTGCATCAAGTTAATGAACTGCAATATTTAATAATTCAAGAACGTTATCCTGAAAGGTATTTGCCGTGGCCCGCAACCATTAATGTGGCTAAAAATCTTAGTGAAGGCCAAATGCAGGTATGGCAAAACTTTGTACTGACTAGGTTAGAAAATGCAAAGCTAAGCAAGATAACCTATAACAGATATGAGCTGAAAAAGTTAATAACGTATTCTGAATCTGAATCACTAACAGATTTAACTGATTATTTTAAAAAATATAAACCAAGAAGCCGCCTAGGCATTTACCAGCTCCCTAACGGCAAAGAGTGGTATCAAAGTAAGGTTAACCACTATTTAGGCAGCGCAGAAAACCCTCAGGTTGTTTTAGCTAGAATTCAAGAATTAACGAATGAGTATTATAATCAAGATTACGAACTAGAAGTACTTAGCCTAGTTAAGATTGCAAAGAAATACTGCCCAATTGTAGATGGTCTTAATTGGCAGCATGAGTTTGTTAACTTAAATGCGACTTTTGGGCAGTGTGATAAACAGAAATTACTAGCCTATAAAACGTTAATGCTAGTCTTGGCTGAAATAGACTTAGGCATTCATTTTCAGGCATGGTCAGAGCAGCAGGCCATGTTGGTATTGGATCAAAAACTAGCACTTGAGTCAGGACAGGCGAGAGATTTTTTAGAGTATATTGTCATGAAACCTGCAGCTGTTTTATCTTTAGCTAGGCTTTATCTTTAGCTCCGAGCAAAGTGAGAAAGATAATAAAATGGCCTTTCTTACTGAGGCTTTTAATTACCTATTTGCTTTTCTCTTAACAGACCGAGCAACGTTGTTTAGCTGGTTTTTTTTGCAAGTGCCGGAAGTTCAAGTTTTTTCTCGCAGTTACAACAATAGCCAAACTGTCGAATATCTATTTGGCATAAAACAGCCTCTAGCGTCATTATCCGTTGAAATCAGTAAAATTGTTCCGAGTTAATTTTTGAGACTGCTAGGTCAATCTATTCACCAAGTGTCGAGTCTTCTAACAATGAAGCTAGAACGTAAGTTAGCTCATGTTGTGCGTCTTTAAGCTCATTTAAAAACTCACATCGAACAGAGTCTAATTAAATTTTTAGTTTGCTTTGAAAATCTTCAGTCTGATTTGCATTGATTATCGCTCTCCCATGAGCAATCACTATGTTATTTCAAAGCGAATTCGTTATCACCTGAATCAATGCTAGGACGCTTTGCATATTTCTCTAGCACAGAGACGACCTCACATTTACTCTTAAGCTTTCTTATTTCGTCGAAAAGTTCATTTGCTTGTGGATATTGAAGTTTAAGATAGCCGAGCCATTGCTTAGTTCGTGATGAAAAATACTTTTCACTTAAAGAAGGGTCTTGGTGCATAGACGAATGCAGAATATGGTAAATCACATTTTCCCAAGATAAAGGGGTGTAAGATTTATTTTCTCTATGTGCTTTAATCTTTACTGCTAAGTCTGGTGTTGCTAATGCTCCGCGACCAAGCATGAGGTGTGAGCAACCACTTCGTTCTTGACAGCGATATGCATCTTCGACTTGCCAAATTTCACCGTTTGCGACAACGGGCATGGACACTCTTGACAGTAGAGGCTTTATTTTTTCCCAGTAAGCAGGGGGTTTATAGCCATCTCGCTTGGTTCTAGCATGAATTGCTAAGCTTGAAGCGCCAGCACTTTGAACAGCATCTACAATTTCTGCAGTATTACTGTCATCATCAAAACCCAAGCGTATCTTAGCACTGACTTCATGCTCTTTAGGTACCGCTTCTCTCACTGCTTTTATAATCTGATACATGAGCTCTGGCTCTTTTAATAGAACCGCACCACCTTTACTTTTATTAACCGTCTTAGCCGGACAGCCAAAATTAAGATCGATGCCATGTGAGCCTAGCATGACGGCTTTTCGTGCATTCGCAGCGAGTGCATGGGGAACTTGGCCCAGAAGCTGAATACGCACAGGTGTGCCAGACTCGGTATAACCATTATTTAAGAGTTCAGGACAAGTCTTGATAAATACCCTACGTGGAAAAGTGAGATCGACAACGCGAATAAACTCAGTTACACATAAATCAAAGCCACCAAGGTTCGTTAGAAGTTGGCGCATTTTGAAGTCTACAACGCCTTCCATTGGTGCCAATATTAATTTCATAACTTGCTCTATACTACTTAAAGGGCGCTTATTCTAAACGAGAGCAAGTGTGTTGCTAAGTTAAAATTGAATTTTTTTAGATTTAATGAAATATTCTTTTTCATAACAGGGTCTATTAAATGAATTGAACGAAATCTCCCAAAGGGTCGACTATGAAAAATTTAAAAAATAAATCAATAGCTGCTACGTTAGGTGCCGTCGTTGTCGGTACAGCGAGTTTGACTGCTTCAGCAGAAGTGAATGCTAACCCATTTGCATTTACAACAATGACTTCAGGTTATCAATTAGATGCATCTGAAGGTAAGTGCGGTGAAGGTAAATGTGGTGGCAAAGCTAAAAAAGAAGGCAAGTGCGGCGAAGGTAAATGTGGCGGTAAGGCTAAAAAAG
>CAYZOE010000108.1:0-15403 GCA_964479805.1 uncultured Pseudoalteromonas sp.
AATAAAATCCAAAACAAACTTGCATTGTTGAAAAAAACTCGTACAATTCCCCAGCTTCCCAAATTGGGAAGCAAATCTTATTAATGAAAACAGTCAACTAATTGAGGACGGTATGGTAACTATTCGTTTGCAACGTGGCGGCGCTAAAAAGCGTCCATTCTATCAAATCGTGGTTGCGGATAGCCGTTTCTCACGTGACGGTCGTTTCATCGAGAAAGTAGGTTTCTTTAACCCAATCGCTGCGGGTCAAGAAGAGAAAGTACGTTTAGATTTATCACGTGTTGATCACTGGGTAGGTCAAGGCGCATCTCTTTCAGATCGCGTAGCAAAGTTAGTTAAAGACGCTCGTAAAGCGGCTTAATAGGCGTAAGTGTAACCATGAGTCAAGAAAACACCTCGATTATTGTAGTAGGTAAGCTTGGTGCCCCTTATGGTATTAAGGGCTGGCTTAAGGTGCATTCATTTACTGATGATCCCCAAGGGATCTTCGAATTCAGCCCATGGTTGATAGGGCAACAAGGTAAATGGCAATCTCTTGAAGTGAGTGACTGGCGTCGTCACAACAAGGGCTTTATCGCCAAGTTTGCGCAAATAAACGACAGAGATGAAGCAATGGCTTTGACCAATGTGGAAATTTCAGTTGATTCGGCGCAACTTCCAGAGCTCCCTGAAGGTGAGTTCTATTGGCGAGATCTTATCGGCATGTCTGTTATAACTGATAAAGGTTATAACTTAGGCACGGTCGATGACTTGATGGAGACCGGTTCAAACGACGTTTTAGTTGTGAAAGCAAATAAGAAAGATGCGTTTGGCCAATCAGAACGATTAATTCCGTTTTTAACTGATTCAGTGATCAAGGGTGTTAATCGTGAAGAAAAAGTAATTACTGTAGATTGGGAACCAGGCTTTTAAATGAGCCAGCAAAAACCATTATGGGTCGGTGTTATTTCACTGTTTCCTGAAATGTTTGATGCGATCACCCAGCAAGGCGTAACTGGACGCGCTGTTAAAAACGGTTTAATCGAGTTTAACAGTTGGAATCCACGAGACTATGCAACTGATAAGCATAGAACCGTTGATGACAGACCTTATGGTGGTGGCCCGGGCATGTTGATGATGGTCGACCCATTAAAACAAGCGATTCTTGATGCCAAAGCGGCAGCAGGAGAAAACGCCAAAGTAATTTATATGTCCCCTCAAGGGCGAAAACTAGATCAGCAAGGTGCAGCTGAATTGGCAGCATCAGAAAAGCTGATATTAGTTGCGGGTCGTTATGAAGGTATTGATGAGCGGATCATTGAGTCTTATGTAGACGAAGAATGGTCCATCGGCGATTTTATTCTCAGTGGTGGTGAACTACCAGCCATGACACTAATCGACGCAGTTGCTCGTTTGGTGCCAGGTGTTTTAGGTCACAACCAGTCAGCTGAGCAAGATTCCTTTTCGGATGGCTTGTTAGATTGTCCTCATTATACACGGCCAGAAACATTGGATGGCAAGCAGGTGCCTGCTGTATTACTCAGCGGAAACCATAAAGAGATAGCTAAATGGCGGCTTAAGCAGTCATTAGGCAGAACTTGGCTTAGACGTCCTGACTTGTTGCGTAACCTAGCTCTGACTGAGGAGCAAGCCATGTTACTTGCTGAATTTCAGCGAGAACATGAACAAGCTTGTGGCTAGAAGACAGTTACTCCTAGGAATGTGAGAAATAAAATGGCAAAAGTAAACCAAAATATTATTAAAGAGCTTGAAGCTGAACAGCTTAAGCAAGACGTACCTGCGTTCGGCGCTGGTGATACAGTTGTTGTACAGGTACGCGTTAAAGAAGGTAACAAAGAGCGTCTACAGGCCTTTGAAGGTGTTGTTATCGCTAAGCGTAACCGTGGTCTACACTCAGCTTTCACAGTTCGTAAAATCTCGAGCGGTGAAGGTGTTGAGCGTGTATTCCAAACGCACAGCCCACTAGTAGATAGCATCACAGTTAAGCGTCGCGGTGCAGTTCGTCGCGCTAAGCTTTACTACCTACGTGAGCGTTCAGGTAAATCAGCACGTATTAAAGAAAAACTTAACTAATACGCGCGTTTTACTACGCTTTAAAAACAGGCCACTCTTTGAGTGGCCTGTTTTGGTTTATATGCCCAAAAAACCATATCGCACTTTGTGATGTCATAGTCTAAATTTAATTCATCCCTTCACTTTTATCTGTCATACCATCCTGTTAGACTATTTGTAATCATTTATTTACTGGTGTCTATAAAAGTTTACAGTTATGACGGGTGAGCAAACATTAACACAACTTCGAGCCGGCATTGATGAATGCGACAGTCAGCTCGTACAACTCCTTGCTAAACGCAACGCGTTAACATCTCAAATCGGTGCTATCAAACAAGAGATAGGTGCACCTTTACATGCCCCTGACAGAGAAAGCCTTTTGATCGAAGCGAGAAGGCAGCAGGCTGAAGAACACAACGTAAACCCTGATCTAGTTGAAGATATGATTAGGCGCATGATGCGTGAAGCATACGAAAATCAGCAAAGTAAGTTAGCCTGTAAAGCGCCAGATTTATCACCAGTTGTGATTGTTGGTGGTGAAGGGGCGATGGGCCAGTTGTTCGCTAAGCAGCTTACTCGCTCAGGATATGAAATTCGTATTTTGGACCGAGCGCAACAATCCGATGCAGAAACAATATTAACTGGGGCTAAATTGGTGCTTGTGAGTGTACCAATTAACGCCTTAGAAGAAGTCGTTTCGTCATTACCAGCTTTACCTGATGACTGTGTCTTAGTTGATATTACCTCCGTTAAGCAAGCACCTTTGAAAGTGCTTATGGATAAACATACTGGCCCTGTTGTTGGTCTTCACCCAATGTTTGGTCCTGATATTTCTCATTGGGTAAAGCAAACCGTTGTGGTATGTGCAGGGCGAATGCCAGAATCATGCTCTGGTCTACTTGAACAGTTAAAAGTATGGGGTTGTCAGCTGGTCGAAATGGATGCGAAAAAGCATGACCAAGCCATGCAGATAATTCAGGTAATGCGTCACTTAACCACATTTGTATACGGCCAATTTTTGGCGAAGCAATGCCACACTTTAGAAGAACTAAGAAGCTGCTCTTCACCTATCTATCAGCTAGAGTTAATGATGGTCGGTAGGCTGTTCGCACAGTCTCCAGAGTTATACTCAGACATTATGTTAGCGCAATTCAATGACGTTGAAGGGTTATTAGCGAGCTATCAAGAAACTTTTGAGCTTACACTTGATAAACTTAAAGCGGGTGACAAAGCGGCATTGATTGATTCGTTCTCAGAGGCAAAGCAATATTTTTCGGGCTGTGCAGAGCAATTCTTAAAGCAAAGTCGCGGTTTGCTTAACAAAGCCAATGACGCAAAAGTATTAGATATATAACGTTTAAACGCACTCTTTTAAGTTACGATTAAGATATAAAAAGGCACTTCAGATGAGTGCCTTTTTATTTAGCTTAATTGCTTAACTTTAAACTTCGACTGCTTGCATAGACTCACTTTGATAGCACCCTAAAATGCGCACAAATTGTGTGTGGTTTTTAAGCTCTTCAAGGGCATTTTGTACATGCTTTTCAGCCGTATTGGCAAGTAAGTCAACATAGAATACTTCTTCCCAAGGGTTGCCGGGCACTGGGCGAGATTCTAACTTCACCATATTGATGTTATGGGCTTTGAAGACCATCAGTGCATCGGCCAGAGAACCAACCTGCTGCTTGGTTGCCATAATTAGACTTGTTTTGGTTGGGATCTGAGTTGAAACTTGTAAAGCTTTACGCGCCACAACAATAAAGCGGCTATGGTTTTCAGTTTGATTCGCAAGCCCTGTTTTGATGACTTCTAGGCTGACATTTTTACCAGCTTGCGCTGAACCAATTGCTGCGCTATTTGGTGTCTCTGATGCTTGCTTTAAGGCACTCGAAGTTGAATCACATGTTTCATGTAATACATTATCAAGTCCTTGAATGAAGCGGCTGCATTGTGCAAATGGCTGAGGGTGAGCAAATATTTTTTGAATGTCGTTTAGCTCAGTGCCTGGAGCTGCCAATAAGCAATGTTCAACAGAGTGAGTAACTTCACCGACTATGGTGACTTGAGCATGTTGTAATAAGTCGAATACTTCGTTAATACTACCTGAACTGGTATTTTCAATTGGCAGCAGACCGTAATCAGCTTGACCTTTTTCAACATGCTGAGTGATTTGTTCAAAGCTCTGACAGCCCATTTCAACTAACTTACCAGGGCGTCGGCTGAAGTATTTATGACAAGCAAGTTGACTATAAGAGCCTTGCCCACCTAAATAAGCAACGCGGTGAGTGTCACTCAGTGAATCAGGGTTTAGGCTCTTTTGTAGTAACGCTTGTTGATTTAAAACCGAATCTTCTAAGATGGTTTGAAAAACACTGTTTATATAAAACGCATCCAGTCCGAGTGACTTACCATAATTAATCAACTTTTCTAATAAAGCTTGTTCACGCTCTTCGTCACGAACAGGCTTATTGTTAGAAATTTTATACTCCAACACACTATGGCTGATACGGCGGCGCTTCGCAAGAAGTACCATTAAGTCTGAATCAATTTCATTTATATCTTTACGTAAAGCATTTAACGTATTTTCTGTCATAGGTCCTCACTCCCAGCGGCAAAAAAAAACCTCCCAGTTGGGAGGCTTATCTATTCGTAATTACGCGCAAACAGGTAAGCCTCAACATCTAAAGAAGAAGCTAAAAAAGAAATAAGTTTTGCGAGCAATAAAATTTGTCATTGTTTAATTAAGATTAACTAAAAAATTGAATGTATTATTAGCACAGGGGGTAACTGCATACAAGCACTACATTAGCTTTTACTGGTAATTTTTTCTCATTTGTTGTGAGATTGTTAGCCGCTAACTTGGCTAAAGGGGAGACATTCTGATATATTGGGAAAACTATATCGATATAAAAATAACAATTTTAATAAGGGTTTAGCAGTGGTCAATCGTCGACCCCCTTCAAGGTTTGGTTTTAATTCTTTGAGCGTCAAACTATCGATTTTAATTTCGGCGGTTTGTCTGGTTGCGGGAATTTTTGCTGCTGCTTTCATGTTAAAATCAGAAGAAAAGCAACTTGTATTTGAAGAGTATGCAGATCTAAAACGCTTTAGTACCCAAGTTATCAATCAATTTTCTAACTACCTTGAATCAAAAAAGAGCTTGTCTGAGCAAACCGGTGCTGTTGTAACTAAACATCTTTTTTATGACGATAAGACTATTCAAAACCACTCTCCATCTGCAATCAAATATAGAAATGGGGCTTATCGCAGCACCGCATCGAATGGATTAACTTCCGCCTATTTTACCGGGGAATCTTTAGATGAAAATCAAGAGCAGTTTTTTGCTCGTTCAGAAGCGCTATGGGACATTATTGCGCCACCGTTATTACAAGACTATTTCAACTTATATATGGTGATAAATAATCAGTTTGTCAGAATATCTCCGTCTATCACACTGTTGAATACGGTCCCTAAAAAAAGTTTATTTGATGGCTCAACCATTGCTCAGCTAAAACAAGAACTTAACCCGACGCGAGAAGCTGTCTGGTCAAAAGTGCACTACGACGATTTATGGAGCAAATGGGTCGTTAGTATTCTTGTGCCTCTTTACTTCGAAGAAGAGTATCAAGGTTTTGTAGGAACAGACATCAGTATGGTAGACCTACTAAAACACCTACCAGTACCAACATCGAATCAGGGTTACTTAATTTTTGATGGTCAGGGTAATATTCTTGCTGCGCCAAATCTTCAAAAAATCTTTAATACAGGTTCTGCGATCAGTCGTAATGACTTATCACCAGAATTTGCAAAAGTTGTTGATAATACATTGAAGTTAAAATTGCCTGATAGGCAGTCAATTTTTGACTTAGAAGGTGAAACACACCTCATCAATGTCACTCAACTACCAGAGTTAGATTGGTATGTTGGCATTTACAAAAAACGTGATTCGGCGCTTACTGCGCTAGAAGAGTTAAAAGTTAAATTCTTTGGTTTATTTGTCATATATGCGATGTTCGTTGCTCTCTTACTTCATCAAGTGCTTTATAAACTCGTGCTACAGCGTATTAACAATACGGTCAGTGCAGTCAAAGACTTTGGTCGAGGTCAATGGGATATGCCCGCAATGCCAAATAATAATGATGAAATAGGCCTTCTAAATGCCACTTTTAACGATATGGGCAAAGAGATAAAGACTTTAGTAACGGGGTTAAATAATAAAATAACAGAAAAGGAAATAGCGCAAAAAGCAGCCGATAGATTGTCAAAAGCGGTCGAGTTCTCGGGTACTGCGGTGGTGATCACGAATGAGCATTTTCAAATAGAATACGTAAACCCAAAAATGCAAGAAATGACAGGCTTTAATGAATTGCATTACTCCAGGCAGCCTTTATTAAGCATTATTTCCAAAGAAATGTCGATTCTGATTGAAGACATTGATTTAGATTTGCGAAGTCGAAATTATTGGCGCGGTGATACCATTCTCCAAGGGGCTACGAATGAACCTATTTGGGTAAGCTTGAGTATTTCTCCTATTCGTGGTGAAAGCGGCCATATTTCAAGTTATGTGGCATCTGCCCAAGATATCTCGTTCGTTAAAGAGAGCCAACGTAAGATGGAAGAGTTGGCTTACTTTGATACGCTAACAGGTCTTGCCAACCGTACTTTCTTTAGAATGCAATTGAAAAAGTCGATGGCATTGGCTGAACGAGGCCATTACGCATTTGCATTATTTTATTTTGATTTAGATGAATTTAAACGTATTAACGATACCCTGGGTCATGATGCAGGCGATCGCTTATTGGTTGAAGTAGCTGATAGACTTAAAACTCGTTTAAGAGCTGAAGATACGATAGCACGATTAGGTGGTGATGAGTTTGCCGTATTGTTAAGTGGCATCGAGAAACGAGAGAATGCCATGGATGTTGCTCAGATGATCCAGCGCACACTGAATGTGCCTATTAAACTGGGGAATAATGAAGTGATTGTCAGTGCCAGTATCGGTATTACGCTTGCACCTTTTGATAGCAAAGAAGAAGAGCAATTGCTAAAGCATGCTGATTTAGCCATGTATGAGGCAAAGGCTAAAGGGCGAAACACGTTCCATTTCTATTCTCAAGAGTTAGATGAAGCAGCAAATGAGCGCTTATATATAGAAAGTGAACTGCGTTCGGCTATTCGTGAGAATCAATTCACATTACATTACCAACCGCAAGTCGATTATCGTAACAATGAAGTGGTTGGGTACGAAGCGCTCATTCGTTGGGAGCATCCTGAGCAAGGGCCTATCCCCCCAAGTAAATTTATTCCAATAGCTGAGGCTACGGGGTTAATAGTCGAGCTGGGGGAGTGGGTACTTGAGGCCGCATGTCGCTTCTCGGTGAAACTTCAGCAGCAAGGCAAAGTTGGAAACATGTCAGTGAATTTGTCAGCGAGACAGTTTAATGACAGTAATATGAAACGCTTGTTGTCTGATGTGCTAGCGCGAACAAATATGACGCCTAAATTACTCCATCTTGAGCTTACTGAAAGTATGCTTATGGGGGATGTTGAGGCGGCGATTTCTCAATTACATCAAATTAAGGCCTTAGGTGTTTCTTTATCTATCGATGACTTTGGCACTGGTTATTCATCGTTGAGTTATTTAAAGCGTTTTCCAGTAGATATGTTAAAAGTTGATCGCTCGTTTGTGAAAGACATCCCAGAAGACCAGAATGATATGGAAATTACAGCAGCTATTATTGCGATGGCACAAAAACTTAATCTCGAAGTAGTTGCTGAAGGAGTTGAAACGAAAGAGCAGGTAAATTTCTTAGCGAATAATAATTGTTATGTAGTACAAGGGTACTTCTACAGCCCGCCTATCCCTGAAGGGGCTGTTGAGGTCTTTAAAGTACAATGATAAAAGGGCTTAGCCCCCCGCAATTTTGACTTTGAATTTCATCGCTTCTAGTATTTGTTTAAGTTTGTCTCGGTCATCTCCTTGTATCTCAATGACGCCTTCTTTTACTGCACCGCCTTGACCCATTTTACTTTTAAGTGTTTTAGCGAGCTTCTTTAAATCATGCTCAGATGGGTCAATACCCACAACTAGCATCACGCCTTTGCCCTTACGGCCTTTAGTTTGTCTTTCAATACGAACTGCACCATCCTTAAATAGACGAACTTCAGGCTCATTTTTTTCGTTTTCTGGCTTAATGCGGCCAAATTCAGTTGAATAAACAAGATTATTTTCAGACATTTTTCAGTGCTCTTTTGGTTTTATCCCTAAATAATAACAGTTTCATAGGTGCATTGAACATATATTAGTAATGGTATGATTTTTATGAATTTAAATAAATTTTGATAATAAGTTCGATATTTTTTGGCGATTATTTCTAAACAAGTTATATTTAAGGACAACGGATGAATAACAAATTCGAACCATATTAGGAGGTTATAATGAGTTTGAGCAAGAGCGCTTCTGCCGATGGCAAAACGTTGACGATACAGATAAAAGGAAAGTTTGATTTCAATTTGGTTCAGTCTTTCCGTCAAGCGTACGCTGAGGTAGATGGGCAAACAGATAAGGTGATTATCGATTTGCGAGAAACTGATTATATGGATAGTTCCGCTCTCGGTATGCTTTTAAATATGAAGAAAACTTTGGGGGAGTCTGTATCTAGTATTACAATTAGCAACTGTCGTCCTCAGCTAAAGAAAATATTGCAAATCTCTCGTTTCGATAAAAAGTTTGATATTGACTGATTTAGATTAGAGTCTACCTTGCGTATTTTAGTCGTTGATGATCAACCTTTAAACTGCACGTTGCTTAAAGCGATGCTCGAGCAACAGAATTACCTAGTTGAGCTTGCAAGCAACGGGAAACAAGCGCTTGAAAAGTTGAACGATCACTCTATTGATATAGTTTTGCTCGATGTCATCATGCCTGTCATGGACGGATTTGAAACTGCGCCACTCATCAAGCAGCAAGCTGGGGATGTCTATTTACCAATTATATTTATTACCGCGCTCGAAGATCACCAAAGTTTTGAGAAATGTCTTGAGGTGGGCGGTGATGACTTTATCCATAAGCCTTTTGATAAGATCATTCTCTCAGCCAAAATTAAAGCGCATGCGAGAACACGTCGTTTCAGCCAAGAAGCCAATAGGCAGAAGAAAGAGCTCGAATACCATTATAATCAAACCGAACGTGAGCATGAAATTGTAGAGCACATTTTTAGGAATGCGCTCTCGCAACAGAAAAACTTTCCAAAGATCTGTGACTTCCATCTCTCCCCAGCATCAATGTTTAATGGCGACATGTTTTTAATGGCTCAAAGCCCACTTGGTGGTTTCTATTGTTTACTAGGTGATTTTACTGGCCATGGTTTAGCTGCAGCAGTTGGGGCTTTACCAGCCTCTCGTATTTTTTATGCGATGGTGGCGAAAGGCATGGCAGTGAGTGACATCGCTTATGAATTAAATAGTGCGCTGGCAGAGTTATTACCTGGTCATATGTTCTGTGCTGCAGCTATCATAGAGTTAAGTGAGTCTGGGCGAAGTGTCTCAGCTTGGTTGGGTGGTATACCCGATATTTATTTAATAGATAAAAGCGGAGCAATAATTAAAACCCTTGAGTCACAACATATGGCATTGGGCATTCTAGAAGCGGACGAATTTGAACGAAATATTGTTCATTTTGAAGTGAATGACACTAATCGAATTGTGATGGCTACAGATGGCATAGTTGAGACAGGAAGTAAACAAGGTGAAATGTTTGGTGAAGAGCGTTTAAAAGCGACACTCGCTAGCAGAACAGATATCGGTACCGAAGATATTATTTCTCAAGTACAACAGTTTTCTGGTCACAGTGAGCAACAAGACGACTTGAGTATCGCGATAATAAACTGTGTTGCGAATCCGCGGATTATCAATTCAGATGTGAGCTACTCTCAACTGCCGTTTGACTTTCATGTTGCGCTAAACGCAGAACAAATGAAACGAAATGACCCCATTTTAGAGCTGGTAAACATGTTAAGCACAGTAGAAGGGGTTGATAATCATCGTTCAAATATTTTCCTTTTGCTTTCTGAAGCCTATAACAACGCACTTGATCATGGGGTGTTGGGATTAGATTCAGAGATCAAAAATCAAGAAGATGGATTTTTTATTTTCTACCAAATGCGTGAAGAAGCTTTGGCAAAACTGCAAGAAGCCCAGATCGAAATAAGTGCTAATTATGAACCTCAGCGTCAACACATTAGATTTACCATTACCGACTCTGGAACTGGCTTTCATGTAAAAGAAGATAGTATGGCCTCCTTGTGCCAAGAACATGGTAGAGGGGTTGGGTTACTAAACGACATAGCCCACTCAGTGTCTTATAATGAAGCTGGCAACTGTGTTGAGCTTATTTACTCATTAAATAATAACCCTTATATTTCTTGATTTCTTTTTTAAATCATTGATTTTTTTTTTGCAAAAAATTTCTTTTCCAACAATTTATATTTCCAAGTCAAATAATTCATAGCGCTATTTATACCTAAATAAATTTTTATTCGGAATTAAAGCTCATTTCCTGTAGTCCTTATTGTTTCTCAATGAATTGTCTTTGTACCTTTGCAAAGCTAATTTTGTGTGTTAAGTTTCAGGTACCTGGATGTTTGGATGGCTAAAATGACTTCTTCTTATCTTTCAATTTCGGGCGTAATTACATCGCCTTCACTTGTTGAACAAGCGTTAACAGAATTAGATGCATTCCTAAATTCTGAACAAGGCACTGCAGAAGCGGTTTGGTCTTATCTGATCCCTGAATTAGGGGAGGGCGGAAGTTGCAGTTTATTTGGCCAACTACAAGATGCGCCTTTTGAGTTAGAAAGCTTCATCAATAATAACCAAGAAAATAGAGTTTTATTGGAAAAGCTTAATGCGATTGTGACGTTTGTTGTTGATAAAACTCTGGTCGACTGGTTTGGCATTTATGCAAATACCTTAACTCCTGAAGGTGAGCAGTTACTTAAATTGGCTTATCATGGTGCGCCAAGCCGTCCTTTGTTCCCAATTAAAGATGATTTTGCAAAAATAAGTAATAATGTACAGGTTGCTTTATCCTCTAAAGGACGAGTTGTTAATGATGTCGCTGAATACGTAGCGCAAGGTGGTGAGTATTATACCTGCGATCCTAAAGTACAATCTGAAGCATGTTTGCCTTTGCTTAATAACATTTCAGGTTGTATAGGGATCATTGATGCCGAGGCGTTCTCAACTGGCATTTTTGATGAACAGGTGCTGGCAGTTTTAGTTGCCGCCTGTATTAGAATTCCTCAGTATTTACCGCGTTCGTAGAACTCGAGTTCTTAAAATTTTATGTTACTATTAACGCAGTTTTAATATCAATTGCATTGAATTTATGTTCATTTCTTGCGACTGAAAAATGGTCAAAGAATGAGAAAGAAATGACGTGATATAGTTATTCTATATGAGAAGTTTCTGACGAAATTATTGGACTATTTAGCTCGCTAGAATGAACACTTAGCCGATAAAATTGATATCACCCGGGTTATGCCTTGTAAATACACTGCGCGTTTATAAGGCTCACTGACAAATAACTAAATTAAGAGATGACCTATGTTCTCAGAATTAAAACCGTTACCAACTGATCCAATTTTGGGTCTTATGGCCGCTTACAAACAAGATACTAACCCTAATAAAATCGATCTTGGTGTTGGTGTTTACAAAGATGAGCAAGGTAATACCCCTGTACTAAAAGCTGTAAAGAAAGCCGAAGCTTTTCGTTTAGAAAACGAAACCACAAAATCTTATATTGGTCTTGCTGGTAATTTAGATTTTTGTCAGAAAATGGAAACCCTTCTACTAGGTGAGCACAGCACATTACTTGCAAACCGTGTTCGCACTGCACAAGCGCCAGGTGGTACAGGTGCACTGCGTGTTGCTGCTGAGTTTATCAAGCGCTGTAATACTGATGCGACAGTATGGGTAACAACACCAACTTGGGCTAACCACATTAGCTTATTCGAAGCGGCTGGTTTAACAGTTAAAGAATATCCATATTACGACTATGAAAACAAAGGCTTGTTGTTCGATGAAATGATCGACTCGCTTAAACAAGTACCTAAAGGTGATGTGGTTCTTTTACATGCTTGTTGTCACAATCCAAGTGGTATGGACTTAAACGAAGACCAGTGGAAAATCGTTGCTGAACTTGCAAAAGAAGTGGGTTTCACACCGTTAATCGACATTGCTTACCAAGGTTTTGGTGCAAGCCTTGATGAGGATGCAAAAGGCTTACGCCTATTAGCAGATGCAGTTGATGAGCTGATCATTTGTTCTTCATGTTCTAAGAATTTTGGTCTTTATCGTGAGCGTATTGGTGCATGTTCAATCATTGCCAAAGACAGTGCAAGTGCAGATATTTCTAACTCGGTATTATTGAGTGTTGTTCGTAGTATTTATTCAATGCCGCCAGCACATGGTGCAGACATCGTAAACACGATTTTAGGTAGTACAGAACTTACACAAGAATGGCATGATGAGCTTGATGAAATGCGTAACCGTATCAATGGTCTTCGTACATTAATCAAAGATAGTTTAGCAGCTCAAGGTGTAGCGCAAGACTTTTCTTTCATTGATAAGCAAAATGGTATGTTCTCCTTCTTAGGTATTAATAAAGAGCAAATCGAGCGCCTGCAAAAAGAATACGCAATCTATATTGTGGGTTCTAGCCGTGTTAATGTTGCTGGTGTCAGCCAAGCGAACATTGAATACTTCTCTAAAGCGGTTGCAGATGTACTAAAATAACTAAGCGCTAAGATTAATAAATGCCACTTGTAATAAGTGGCATTTTTGTTTCTGGATTGTGCTTTCTCTTGTTTTGAAGCGAATGCAAACCTTTCGCAAATTGCCTGTTTTAGTGCAGTTTGTTATAAGTAAGTAGAAGATGTTCCCAGCATTTTCTGGTCGTACGGTTTATGTAACCGTTACAATTCGCCTAATGTCAGTCTGTAAGGTATGTTTATGCGTCATGAAATTTGGCAGCAGCTTCGCCAAGAAGCAACAGAGTTAGTAAGTAGAGAGCCACTTTTGGCAAGTCATGTTTACTCGAGTGTTTTAAATCACGAGTGTTTGGGCTCTGCGTTAAGTTTTATTGTTGCAAACAAGCTGACAGACGCGGTGGTATCGGCTTTTACAATTCGTGAATTGTTTGACCAAGCCTTCGTTGACTGCGATAGAATGCTGACCCATGTTGCCCATGATATAAAAGCAGTTAAAGATCGTGACCCTGCTGCCGATAGTTATTTAACTGTAATTTTGAACTTGAAGGGTTTTCATGCAATCCAAGCACACAGACTTGCACATTGCCTCTGGCGTCAGAACCGAAAAGAGCTCGCACGTTTCATTCAAAGCCGTACCTCTGAAGTTTTTGGCGTTGACATTCATCCTGCTTGTAAAGTCGGTCATGGCATTATGTTTGACCACGCAACTGGTATCGTAATTGGTGAAACAGCGGTAATCGAGGACAATGTTTCAATCCTACAATCTGTTACACTAGGTGGTACAGGTAATGAACAAGGTGACCGCCACCCTAAGATTAGAGCTGGCGTGTTGATCGGGGCCGGTGCAAAAGTATTAGGTAACATCGAAGTTGGAGAAGGTGCGCGTATTGGCGCTGGTTCTGTGGTTTTAAACCCGGTTACGCCACATACAACAGTTGTTGGCATTCCAGCAAAAGTGGTTGGGAAACCAAGCTGTCCTTGTCCTGCAGAGTCAATGAACCAAAACTTCTTAGAAGATGAAGTGTCTTTAGAAAACGAATCGTATACCAGCGCTATGCTATAAATAGTATACACATGGTAATGAAGGCTGTTATTGTGCAGCCTTTATTGTTTCTAAAGTGTGATTCACTGTAGTGTGAATTTCACCATCACATACTTGAGTAATAAGTGTTTCACCTGTTTTTACTTGTTCGATTGATTTCACCACACTCTCGCCTTTCTTGGTAATAGAATAGCCTCTGGCTAACACGCTCAGTGGGCTGATGCTTTCGAGTCGTGCTGCTAGCATAGCTAACTGTTGCTGCGCGGACTGTAGATTTTTATTTTGTGCGTTCAATAATCTTTGCTCTAACTGCTGCAGCGCATCCTTTGACTGAGAAAGTCGACGTTCAGGGTGTTGATATTGGAACCTTTGTTGCAGCAAACTCAGTTGGTTATTTTTCTGATTGAACTGAGCATGCATGCCACGTTGTAATCGCATTGAAAGCTCGTCTAAACGTTGTGCTTGTTGCTGCAGTTGGCTATTTGGATGTTGTAGCTTGAGTCGCTGTAATAGCGCATTGTTAGTTTGCTTCGCTTCTTTGATTTTACTCAGCATTAAATGACTTAAGCGTGCGTACTTTTCAATAATGTGCTTTTTAATCGCATGCTGATCAGGACTGACTAGTTCAGCGGCTGCTGATGGGGTAGGGGCCCTTAAATCAGCAACATAATCCGAAATGGTGGTATCTATTTCATGGCCCACCGCACTGATAATGGGTAAACGACTGGCAAATATTTCGCGAGCAAGGTGCTCTTCGTTAAAGCACCATAAATCTTCTAATGAGCCGCCGCCACGACCCACAATCAGCACATCGACTTCCTTTCGGATATTTGCTAAACGAATTTTCTCTGCAATTTGCAGGTGTGCATCACTGCCTTGAACTTGAGTCGGGTAAACGATGACTTCAAGTTGTGGTGCGCGTCGCTTCATTACCGTCAGTATGTCTTTAATTGCAGCGCCTGTGGCAGAGGTAACGACACCTACTTTTCTTATTTGTGTTGACAGAGGTTGTTTGTGTGCACTGCTAAATAATCCCTCAGCAGCAAGTCGTAACTTTAGCGCTTCAAACTGTTGTTTCAGTTGGCCTTCACCAGCAGGTTCCATATGTTCGACAATTAGTTGATATTCACCCCGGGGTTCATAAACAGAAACGCGGGCCGTGACAACCACTTGAGCTCCATTATTGGGTCTATATTTGCTATAACGGTTATTACCTCGCCACATGGCTGCTTTAATTTGTGCTTTGTCATCTTTTAAAGAGAAGTACCAATGGCCAGATGCTGGTGCAACAAAGTTAGAAATTTCTCCGGTTAGCCTTAAAGAAGCAAAACCTTGTTCTAAAATGCCGCGAATTTCTTTATTTAGCTTTGAAACTGAATAAACTTGGTGTTGTGGAGCTGAAGAAACTGAGAATGTCATCATTGGCCTCTGAAAAAATTACCGCGAAACTTTAGCATATTTTTTGAAAAAAAGATTTACTCACTACAGCAACGCTGATAAAATTCGCACGCAATTCCTAATACTCAATTCCACGTGA
>CAYZOE010000109.1:0-2926 GCA_964479805.1 uncultured Pseudoalteromonas sp.
CCAAGCTTTTTAATGAAGGTCATAACTTAATCCTTGTAGGTATAACTTTGAATAATCGTGATAGTGTGTATTTCGAGCTTATTTTTAAAGCGACTTTTTATTTTTTTGAGTAAAGCCTCTTGGTCGCGGCAAGGAGGACAGGGTCCTACATCAGGTGAAATCGTTACATAAAATAATGTAAAGCCTGTCGAGTTAAAGTTTAGCGGCTCATTTAATAACTCCACTAGGTTATCTTTCACAGTGTCAGAATCGGGTAAGGTGGCTGTCAATTTGAACTTACTTAGTAAGGCACTATTAAAACGTTCACTCTTAAAAGTGAGCTTTTGGTTTTGGTCAAATAAGAAAATTTGTGGCCCAGAATTTTTAATAGGGCTAGCAACAATTTGTGCATGAGTGAATTGGTACTCTTTTGCTGCGGCAATATTTATGCTCAGTAAAGCGATTAATACTAGATATTTCATTACTTTTCCTTTGTTTTCTGCTTTCCAATTAACTTTAGACGATAGTGCTCTGGTAAATCTTCAGGTTCAAAATTGTTCTATTTAATAGTCAAGGTATGTTATGTACTTTCAATGTGTCTTTAAATTTACTTAATAAGTTACCGCCTAGTCTTTTTATTTTTTCAAAAATGTTATGCCGTAATCTTTGGTTAAAGCGGTGTTAGTCACAAATAAAGTGATTAATAATAGATACTGCAATACTTTCCCTTAACTAAGTGTATGCCATGTGTTGTTTGAGTTTTTCTTTAGGTTAATCATAAAAATGGCACTGGTTATCGCGATGAGGCTAAAGCAACAGGCGATGAACAATGTGTTTTGTTTGTCTGTTGTAACGGGCGTTAAATGCTCCAAAGCAGCGAATTGAGATAAATAAGGAAGTGAGATAAAAATCCCTGCACTAAATATGAAGAAAGGGGTAAAAAAGGGTAAGTACAGCTGCATGAATAACGATATAAAGCGGGCGCCCATACTGTGTTTAAGGCTTAACTCTAAAGCCAGTTTTTGTATTAATTGCGACACCAAAGACGCACTAAATAAGACTGATGCGAGCAACAGCGTGATGGCGACAATCAGGGTAAGCACGGTGATGGTCCAGCGAGGTTTCTGCTCTTCATATACCAGGTTTTCTAACTGCCAGGTTGAGCCAATATCATATTTTTGGCTAATGCTTTTTACACTCTGTTGTATGACTGACTTATCAAATAGACCTGTTTCGTTTTTAACTATAATGACTTCGTTACCCGTTAACGTAACTTTAGGCTCGAAGACAACAGGTGTTGGTTTGTTATCAGGGCCTTGGTATTTAATGTCTTCTACCACCCCGATGACTTGATACTTTCTAGATTGTCGGCTCGTATCAACCCTAACTAAGAGGGCGTCACTAAGTGATTGGTCTTTAAAGTACTTTTTCCAAAGAGTTTGATTTACGATGACTTTTGTATGGTCGGTCTCTGTGAAGGTGCTGCCAATAATGAGTTTTGTGCCCATGACTGAAAAATAATCCGGTGTAACGGCTATAGAGGCGGTTTCGGTTTGCTGTGTGTCGCCAATGGCCTTTCCAGAACTGGTATACCATTGTGAAAAAGTGCTCCTATCAAGCAGGGGGACAGTGAAAGACAGTGCAACATGGTCTAGAGCTGGGACTTTTTTCAACTCAAAGAGCAATTGACGGTGTTGATCGTTCGCATAAAAAGTGCTCTGGTTGTTGTTATCAATTTTCAGTTCAAAATATTGAATGTTTTCTGGTTTAAAGCCATAACTGACCTTGCTCAAGGCAATTTGCTGGTTGAGCGCCGAGCTGGCAATCACCAATGCGGTTAGAGTTGTACACATCAAAAAGCTAAGTAGCCCATAGGCTTGTATTCTTTCACTTAAAGTCAGTGAATTGCTCCTACCCAATGAAGTTTTGACTGTGTTTTCTTGAGTGAGTGTCAGGACTCTTACCAGTGCAAAGTGGCAACTGGCCAATAGCGCGTAAAATAAAACAAGCTGTGAAACTGGTAAATAGCTTTGCTTGGCATTAAAAAAATCAAAAATCATAAAATGCGCTACAGGCTGTAACACCATAACAAGCAAGGTGACAAACAGCGCCAATAAACTTTCTTCGATGAGCTTTTGTACGCGTATATCTCGTTTATTGGCACCGCTCATGGTTCTAACAAGATACTCTTTTTGTTTTTTATAAAGCTCACCAATCACGTAACCACAAAATGCGATAATGCAAAATAATAACAATGTCACAAACACTAAGGTCAGCATTAACACTCGCTGTGTAGTTATTAGGTAGTCACTCGGAGTTAACCCAAACGCTGAAATAGCCTCCAGGTTATTATCGTCAAAAATAAAAAAGTTTTCAATTAAGCTCGGTTTTGCATTATCGAGTAGCTGTTGCGCACGCGTCGTGTCTACGCCCATTAAGTAGGTTAACGTGTCGGGGGTAAAGGCGTCGCTGCCAGTGATGTTTTGCTTAAAAGCATAAGGAATAACAATGTCTGTTTGCGTGTTTTTCCTCAAAGAGCGAAATTCAGGAGGTAAAACCGCGACGATTTTAATCATCACCCCATTGATCGAAATAGCTTGATTGAGTGGGTTTTGTTTTTTGAAATGGGTCAGCCAAAATTGATAACTGATAGCACCGACGACTTCACTGCCGGCACTTGGAAACTCCATTTGCTCAAAACTGCCTTGAAAAGCGGATAAGCCTAATTGTTGAAAACCCCCGCTAAAAAAGCTCACATTCATGTCTATAGGTTGAGGTTGCCCAACACTGAGCATGGCTTTTAAAGGTAATTGTTTTTCGGCACTGGGGTAAATATTCGGGGCGGATCGCTTCAACTCTTCAAGTATGCTAGTGTCTAACGGTGAGTGTGTACCTTCACCGGTAATATAAACCTGCGCAATGCCATTGGTGGCACTGATACCAGCAA
>CAYZOE010000109.1:3026-15140 GCA_964479805.1 uncultured Pseudoalteromonas sp.
GCAATGCCATTGGTGGCACTGATACCAGCAAAGCTTGGTGATACATAGGCTTGCTTATAGCTATATAAAGCCATAATTGATGATAGGGGTATTGCAACAAGTAGACTAACTAACCAAAGCTTTGGTTGGTTTTTTAGATACTTGAGCCAATTTATGGCGTAATCAATGGCTTGCTGATTATGCATGTTGTGCAATCACCCCATCATTTATATGCCATAGTGTATTTGCCAACTGTGCGTGAGCTTGATCGTGGGTGATCAAACAAATGGTTTTACCAGCATCATTCAAGCGTGCGAAGAGATCATAAATGATCTCACTATTTTTAGAATCTAGATTCCCAGTCGGTTCGTCGGCGAGTAATACCGACGGGTTGTTTACCAAAGCTCTGGCTATAGCTATACGTTGTTGCTGACCACCAGACAATTCATTGGGATATCGATTCAAAAAGCTTTCCATGCCCACTATGCTGAGCGCGTCGACTACTTTTTCTTGATACTGTTTATGGTTAACGTGTTTGTTATAAGTCAGTGGCAGGGCAACATTATCCATCACTTTCATGTGGTTAAGTAAGTTGAAGTTTTGGTAAATAAAGCCAATTTCATAGGTTTTGAGTTGTGCAATAGATTCATTAGTCAATTGGGCACTGTCATGACCCATAACTAAGTAGCGCCCTTGGGTAGGCTGATTAAGCAGCCCTAAAATTGACAACAAAGTACTTTTACCACTACCTGAAGTACCAACAACGGCTGTGTAATCGCCTTTATCTAAAGTAAAGTTAACCTGCTTTAAAATGGTTTCTTGGGCGTTATAGCTAAACGAAACCTGATCTAGCGCTAAAAGATGTGTATCACTCATAAAACATTTTTTATTATTGGTTGGTTAAAGTCAGCAGGTACCAGTAATGCGTAATTCCCCCTAAACGTATTGGGCAGTGAGACTCTTGTTGGGTTATTGCTATCAACTATGGCTTTACTTACGCGGTGTGCATCACCATTGGGGCGGATTTCATAGACAACCCATTCATGCTGCGCGTTAAACTGTGCTGGTGTCTCTAAATACTTAAGTTGATTGTGTTGTGCTGAGTGCGCAAGCTGGATCTCAGCTTCAATAGATTGTTCTGGTTTTAGCCAAGAGGGGGCTGCGTCTACTAGGTTTAAAATCACCGTAGAAGCGCCATTTCTAACTACTGTGTCGACATAATCAACTTTTGCCGCTAATTGCCCGTTGGGGGTATGTATGGTTGCAGTAAAATCGGTCGAAATTTTATTGGCGCTATATTGAGGCACTTGCACCTCAGCCAAAAACTCTCTGCCCTCTATAATTTCGAACAAAGGCGCACCTTGCCTAAAGTTATTACCCAGATGACCATAGACTTTGGCTACCGTGGTATCTTGTGTGGCGGTTATTGTGAGCCTTTGTTTTTGGGCGCGTAAAAAACTGAGTTTTTTAGCGGCGATTGAGCGGTCGACTTCTAGGGATGCGAGGCGATGTTGATAGCTTTTATCAAATAAAGTCAGTTCTTGCTCTCGTGCAGTAATGTCTAATTTTGCTTGCTGATAAGACAGTTCAGCTTTTTGATAATTAATCAGCGACACAATGCCTTGTTCTTGAAGTTTTTTGTTGGCATCGAGTTCTAGTTTGAGCTGTGCAAAGGCGGTTTTGGCCCTAAGGAGCTCGGTGTGCAATTTAGAGCGCGATATTTCAAGGTCACTTTTTTCTATGTTTAACTTCGAATCTAATACCGAAATTTGATATTCAGCATTTTGTAATTGCTCTTCAAGCTCAAAGTTTTCGAGCTTGGCTAGCACTTCGCCGGTTTTTACCCCTTGCCCTTCGCGAATATGCAGCTCACTGATAGTGGCATCAACTGGGCTTGAAATAAGTTTCAGACTGAGCGGCTTAATGGTACCTAAGCCTTTTATTACTGAACTTTTAGAGTCGGTTCTTACTTCAATAGGTGTTAAGTGCGCTTCATAATTTTGAGTATTAAGTAGGAAAGTCACTATTATCGTAAAAATGATTACTACTAAGAGAAGCACTTTATTTCGATTAAAAGTAAACTGATGTTTTTTTGTTTGAATATGTTTTTGCATAGTTTGCTAATTAAGAGTGAAATATTGGAACGACATAGGTTTAAGCAAGTTAAACCAGGCTAAATGGCGTCAGTGACTATCTGTTTCTTAAGTAGCTAAAACGAAGGTAATTTTGTTTTAAAAAAATATAATTGCATTTTGTTCCTTCCTTGACCCTAATCTAGGTTCTAGAGTATTCTGCAGCAATCGTATGTTTTTTCAACTTATTTTGAAATGAATATGAAATATTTTGTTGATATTGGGGGGGTAAAGAGCTTGATGTTATTCAAGCTCTTTAAAAAGAAAGTTACAACGTCTCACTATACTCAGTAAGTACTTGCTCAACCCAAGTAGCAATGCGTTCGTCACTTTTTTCGTACTGACTGTCTTCGTCTAAAGCTAAGCCAACAAAGTGCGACTTATCTTCGGTCAGTGCTTTTGAGGCCTCAAACTCGTATTCATCGTTATTTGGCCAATAGCCTAAAAAGGTCACACCCTGTGGTGCGATTTTATCGTGTAGCATGCCTAGTGCGTCTTGGAACCACTGGCCATAACCTTGCTGATCGCCCATACCGAATAGCGCGATGGTTTTACCTGCTAGGTTGACGTTTTCGATGTCGTCCCAGATTGATTCCCAATCTTCTTGTAGTTCACCGAAGTCCCATGTCGAAATGCCGAAGATTAAAAAATCGAAATTTTCAGCGTCTTTTAAGTTCACATCTTTAATGTTGAACATAGACAGGGTGTCTTTGCCGATGATGTCTTGAATTTTTTCAGCGGCCATTTCGGTGTAACAGGTGGTTGAACCATAGAATAAGCCAATTTGCATGCGGTTTATCACTTCTTATAAGGCTGATATGATGGGGCAAATTTTACCTGATGACAGTTTAAATTGATACAGGCGACCAGTGAGCGATTTAGCAGATTTTGAAAATGACATAACCGAGCAAGAAGATGTGATAGAAGCATTTATCGATGTGCTTTTTCTTGAGCATGGCTTGAGTGAAAATACCTTAGCTGCTTATCGCACCGATTTAGAAAAGTGCGATGCCTTTATGAGAGCAGAACAAGGCAGAGAGAATCTGCTTGAAGTAACGCAACAAGATATTGAGCAATACTTGGCGCACCGAGTCGATTTGGGTTTAAAGCCTCGTAGCACCGCCAGAGCGATAAGTGCATTAAAGCGGTTTTATTTGCATTGGGTGAAGACGCAAAAAATTTCAGCGTCACCTATGGTTAATATTGCATTACCAAAAACTGGTCAGGCAATTCCGAAAACACTCACTGAAAACGAAGTTGAAGCCTTGCTTGATGCGCCTAATGTTGAAGACCCCATGGGGCTTAGAGATAAAGCCATGTTAGAGCTTTTATATGCAACAGGCCTGCGTGTCACTGAGCTGGTGGGTTTGCGTATGGAGCAAATTAACTTGCGCCAAGCCGTGGTGTTAGTACGTGGTAAAGGTGGCAAAGAGCGCATGGTGCCGATGGGAGAAGAAGCGCAGCACTGGATAGAGCTATTTATACAGCAAGGTCGCGTTTTAATGATAAAACATGCCACTGACTTTGTTTTCCCGTCAAAACGTGGTATTGGTATGACTCGTCAAACTTTTTGGCATAGGATCAAACACTATGCTATTTTGGCAAATATAACGTCACCATTATCGCCACATACGTTACGTCATGCCTTTGCAACACATTTGTTGAATCATGGTGCAGACTTACGAGTCGTACAAATGATGCTGGGCCACAGCGACTTATCGACGACACAAATTTATACCCATGTAGCGAGTGAAAGATTGAAGTCGCTGCATCAAGAACATCATCCTAGAGCTTAAGATTCAATGTGAATGATGCCAGAGTAAGCTACAGCTCTGGCATTAAGTTCGTTAAAGCTCTAAGGGCAAGGGCCCTCAAATGAGAAAATAGGCACGCCCATTCTGTCATGGTAAGTGTGGGTACAAGTAGAGTCTCCTCCTCCGCCGCTAAAGCTCAGAGGAATATGTTCGAAAGTTGGCGCGGTGGTATCTGAACCTGGTGCAGATAAAGAGCCTCCAGAGGAGTTTGACACGGTCTTAGCAAAAGTATTGTCAATAGCTTCTGCCAAACATTTCGAAATATCTTGAGCATTTAATGTATTCTGAGCATTACCGCTAGATTTTATTTGGCTGAGTGGAAAGCCCCCGATAACGGTTCTACTTTGGTTTGTACTTACTTCTATTCCTCCATTTTTCATTGTTAAATCAAAAACAACTTTGTTTTTAGTTCCTTGTCCAAAATATTCTGACTTAAACGTAAAGTCTGTGATTATATTTTGTGTGACATCAAAATATTCAACTGTACCACCAATACCAAAGGAGCCTAGAGATACTTCAAAGTTTGCTCCCTTAATTCTTGTTCCTTGAAATGAGTTTTTATAGTTACCATCGTTAATCGCTTTTTCATTAGCTTCGATTTGCAGTTTTGATTTAGCTACAATGCTGCCAGCTAATTTCATTGCTTTCATTTCTGGGCTGTTTGAGCAGCTAGTCATTATTCCCACTGAGTTTTCATCAATGTCGTAATCAAAGGCTTGAAATGAGTCTGAAGAAGACGTGTAAGCATCAATTTTAAAGCTACGATTAAGGTGTCGTGTTACATTTGTAAGTACTTTATAGCCATTAGTCGTATTAGTCAGTAATGTATTTATTTGATTTGGAATTGTGGTCAAGTCCTGCACATAAGGAGTTAATTCAAAGTAGGGTCTACCTTGGTTTTGGTGACCAATGCTAAAACCATATGTTTTAGCCTGTTGAACATCATGAATAACTAAGTTTGTAGGCGTTGACCAACATTGTTCATACACGATATCTTCAAACCCATTACCAACGTTGTTGTGACAACGCATTTCTGGCTGATATTTTTGCCGTTGGGCTATCCTTTTTGCTTCAATATAGCTGCAATCATCACAAATAACGGCTTTATAGAAATTGCTAGGTCTAGCTTCTGAGCTTAGAGGCAATAAAAATAACAATAAGAGTGGTAAAACAAAAAATTTCATAAGAGTTCCTTCTTAAATGAATGTTTGTGGAAATATGAAGCTTATGTGACATTTTGGGTTTTACAAATATTTTCTGTGGGTTTAATACTCTAGAAATTGGCGAGACGTTTGGCATAGAGTCAAACACTATGCTATTTTGGCAAACCTAACGTCGCTATTATCGCCACATACGTTACGTCATGCCTTTGCAACACATTTGTTGAATCATGGTGCAGACTTACGAGTCGTACAAATGATGCTGGGCCACAGCGACTTATCGACGACACAAATTTATACCCATGTAGCGAGTGAAAGATTGAAGTCGCTGCATCAAGAACATCATCCTCGTGCGCGATGGAATTTTTTTGAATTTATCCGGTCATACTGGGTAACAACTAAATTTATGAGAATAAAATGAAAAAGTTAATTTTAGCTGCAGCAATGGCGTTATCTACAGGCGCAATGGCTGAACAAGTGACTGCTCCTTTAGCTGATGCAGTAGGAACAAAAGTAAGCCCAATTGAAACTCAGTTAAACAACTTAGGCTTAACAGTAAAAGCAATTCAAGATAGCCCAGTCGCGGGTTTAAATACGGTTTTAACAGACAAAGGTGTTTTTTACGTAAGCCCTGATGGCCGTTACCTTGTTCAAGGTACGATGATCGATGTTGATAATCGTGAAAACTTAACAGAGTCAGCTTTAAGTGGCGTTCGCAAAGAAGGCGTGACTGAGTACGAAGACTCAATGATCGTTTATAAAGCTGAAAACGAAAAGCATCAAGTTACTATATTCACCGATATTACATGTGGTTACTGCCGTAAGTTACACCGAGAGTTAGATGATTACCTAAATGCAGGTATTACAGTTAAGTATCTTGCATTTCCTCGTGGTGGTTTACGTGGCAAGGGCTATAAAGACCTAATGAATGTTTGGTGTGCTGAAGATGCGGCAAAAGCATTAACAGAGGCAAAAGCAGGCGAAGAAGTGGCAGAAGTAAAAAATTGTTCTGCACCTGTGGCTGAGCACTACCAGTTAGGTCAGAGCTTTGGTATTTCTGGCACACCTGCAATTATCTTAGAAGATGGTTCGATCATTCCAGGTTACCAACCAGCAGCGGCACTGGCACAAGTGCTAGACGGTAAGAAGTCATAAGCGATAAAATTCGCTATAATCAACGTATTTTTAAAAAGGCCTAATGGCCTTTTTTTGTTGTCTGTTTAATCTCTGTTGTAACGTTGTAATACTTGCTCTCTTAATTCTGCATTATTGAGCGTAGGTATAAGGGTAAAAGAATAAATGCAAACTGTGATAGCAACACGTGAGCGCGTGGATGACAGCCATCTTCCTACGCATCTTCATCCTGTAATCAAGCAAATCTATGCAGCTCGTGGAGTAAGCGACCCAATTGAGCTCGATAATCGTGCTAGCACTTTATTAAATTTTAACTTATTCAAAGATATGGATAAGGCATGTGCTTTGTTAGTCGAAGCACTGCAACAGCAAAGTAAAGTCTTAATCGTTGGTGACTTTGATGCCGACGGCGCAACCAGTACCTCGGTATTGATGGAAGGGTTAGCATTATTCGGTTTCCAGCATGTCGATTATCTTGTGCCAGATCGCTTTAGTTTGGGTTATGGCTTAAGCCCTGCGCTGGCAGAGCAAATTGTTTCCATCGCGCCAGATCTCGTGATCACCGTAGATAATGGTATTTCTTGTATCAGTGGCGTTGAGATTGTTAAAAATGCCGGTATTAAAGTACTTATTACTGATCACCACTTGCAAGGTGAACAACTCCCTAATGCCGATGCCATCGTCAACCCAAATCAGCATAGTTGTAACTTCCCTTCTAAAAGCATTGCGGGTGTGGGGGTGGCGTTTTACTTGTTGGTAGCGCTGCGTCATAGCCTGCGCGAGCTGCAATACTTTGCGACTCAACAACAGCCTGAACCAAATTTAGCAGAGTTACTCGATATTGTTGCACTAGGCACCGTTGCTGACGTTGTGGCACTCGATGCTAATAACCGCACATTGGTTTATCAGGGCCTAGCACGTATTCGCAGTGGTAAAACGCGACCGGGGATCACTGCACTCATTGAAGTGGCAAAACGCAACGCAGCGCGTTTATCAGCCAGTGACTTTGGTTTTGCACTCGCGCCGCGTTTGAATGCTGCTGGCCGACTCGATGATATGAGTCTAGGTATCGCTTGTTTGTTATCGAAAGACATCAACCAAGCAAGACGCATAGCAGGCGAGCTTGACGCACTTAACCATGAACGCCGTGAAATTGAAGCGGGCATGCAGCAAGAAGCGCAAGCTGTGCTGGAGCGCTTGGTATCGACACAACAAAGCGTGCCTGATGTTGTCTGTTTATATCAAGACGATTGGCACCAAGGGGTGATCGGTATTTTAGCCGGGCGCTTAAAAGAGCGCTACCACCGTCCGGCAATTATTTTTGCACAAGGTGACGAGGGTGAAATAAAAGGCTCATGTCGCTCTATCGAAGGGTTGCATATGCGTGATTTACTTGAGCAAATTAACACTCAGCACCCAGACCTAATTGCTAAGTTTGGTGGCCACGCAATGGCGGCAGGTTTAACCATTTTAGAGTGTGATTTTGAGCGTTTTAAAGCTGCTTTTACTAATGCTGCCAGTGCGATTTTGACCGAAGAGCATAAGCAAAGTGTACTCTTGACTGATGGTGAGTTGCCTGCGACCTGTTTCAATCTAGACTTTGCGCAACTGCTTCAGCAAGCAGGGCCTTGGGGTCAGCAATTTCCTGAACCTGTATTTGAAGGCGTATTTGAACTCATTCAGCAGCGTATTGTCGGTGAAAAACACCTAAAATTGGTGCTAAAACACAGCTCAGGTAAGTTAGTTGATGCCATTGCCTTTAACATTGATGTAAAAGCTTGGCCAAATACAGCTGCACAATACGCCAGATTGGCGTATCAGCTCGATATAAATGAGTTTAGAGGCAAGTTCTCATTGCAATTATTAGTGCGAGAAATTCAAGCACAACCCGCATAAATCCATTTATAGGGCACAGATTGTCTGTTATCATGGCGCGTTTAAAAATCACGCGCCTTTTTTATGGGCTGGAAAAGCATTCAGCTATTCATGTTAGTCGCGTGACACGTTAATTTTTTTGGAGTAGTGAGCATGTTTGAAGTGAATCCTGTGATTAACCAAATCAAGGAAATTCGCGAACGCACTGAGCTGCTTAGGGGGTATCTTTGACTACGCTCTAAAACAAGAGCGCTTAGAAGAAGTAAACGCAGAGTTAGAAGACCCAGCAGTATGGAACGAGCCTGAAAAAGCACAAGCATTGGGCCGTGAAAAGTCGAATCTAGAAGCAATTGTCGAAACCATTGATAACCTTGTTGGTGGTGCAGATGATGCAGAAGGCCTAGTAGAACTAGCCGTTGAAGCCGAAGACGAAGAAACCTTTGAAGAAGCACAAGCTGAAGTAGAAGGTCTAGTTGGTCAATTAGAAAAGCTAGAGTTCCGTCGTATGTTCTCCGGTGAACAAGATGCTAACGATGCCTACATTGACTTACAGTCAGGTTCGGGCGGTACTGAAGCGCAAGACTGGTGTAACATGCTATTGCGTATGTACTTACGTTGGGCTGAAGCGAAAGGCTTTAAAGTTGAAATCGTTGAAGCGACCGATGGTGATGTTGCCGGTATTAAAGGTGCAACCGTACGTGTATCTGGTGAATATGCTTACGGCTGGTTACGTACAGAAACAGGTGTACACCGCCTAGTGCGTAAGAGCCCATTTGATTCAACAGGTCGTCGTCATACTTCATTTGCGTCTGCGTTTATTTATCCAGAAATTGACGACAACATTGAAATTGATATTAACCCAGCTGATTTACGTATCGACGTATATCGTGCATCGGGTGCCGGTGGTCAGCACGTTAACCGTACAGAATCTGCGGTACGTATTACCCACTTACCAACGAATACCGTTGTGCAGTGTCAGAATGACCGCTCACAACATAAGAACAAAGCGCAAGCAATGAAGCAGTTAAAAGCGAAATTGTTTGAACTTGAAATGAAAAAACAAAACGCCGAAAAGCAATCTCAAGAAGATGCTAAATCAGATATCGGTTGGGGCAGTCAGATCCGTTCATACGTATTAGATGACTCACGTATCAAAGATTTACGTACTGGTGTTGAAAACCGTAATACCCAAGCGGTATTAGACGGTGATTTAGACAAATTTATCGAAGCCAGCCTGAAATCAGGCCTTTAATCAACAAGCTAAACTAAGAGCTAAAAAATGACAGATCAAATCCAAGACGAAAACAAACTCATTGCTGAGCGTCGTGCTAAATTGGATACAATTCGTGAGAATTGTGATGCCAATGGCCACCCGAACACCTTCCGCCGTGAAGATTATACGGCTGATCTACAGGCTAAGTTTGGTGATAAATCGAAAGAAGAGCTTGTTGAGTTAGACCATCAGGTATCGGTAGCAGGTCGCATCCTTGCAAAGCGTGGTCCTTTCCTTGTGTTACAAGACATGAAAGGCCGCATTCAAGCATACGCATCAAAAGACGTGCAAAAAGCATTAAAAGAAAAGTATGGCCAATTAGATATCGGTGACATCATCGGTGTGTCTGGTCCACTTCATAAATCAGGTAAAGGCGACCTTTACGTAGACATGGTTCAGTACGAGCTACTGACTAAGTCACTTCGCCCACTACCAGAGAAGTTCCACGGTTTAACAGATCAAGAAGCGAAGTACCGTCAACGTTACGTTGATTTGATCACTAACATGGACACGCGTGAAACGTTCCGCATTCGTTCAAAAGTGATTGAAGGCATTCGTCGTTTCTTAGCTGAGCGAGACTTTATGGAAGTTGAAACGCCAATGCTTCAGGTTATTCCTGGTGGCGCAACGGCGCGTCCATTCGTGACTCACCACAATGCACTAGACATCGACATGTACCTACGTATCGCGCCAGAGCTTTATCTTAAGCGTCTAGTTGTAGGTGGTTTTGACCGTGTATTTGAGATCAACCGTAACTTCCGTAACGAGGGTCTTTCAACGCGTCACAACCCAGAATTCACAATGATCGAATTCTACCAAGCGTATGCTGACTACAACGACCTAATGAACTTAACTGAAGACATGTTACGTACTGTTGCACAAGACGTACTTGGCACAACTACAGTGATTAACACCGTTAAGAACGCTGAAGGCGAAGTGGTTGAGACGATTGAATATGACTTCGGTAAGCAGTTTGAGCGTCTATCTATGGCTGATGCCATCATCAAGTATGGCCCTGACGCTGAAGAAATCGCGCATATCTTTAAAGATCCTGAAAACTACTTCGATGAGCTAGTAGCTTACGCGAAGAAAGTACACGTTAAGATCCCAGAAAAGTGTGTATGGGGTGCGGGTAAGTTCTTATGTGAGATCTTCGAAGAAACTGCTGAGCACAAGCTAATTCAACCGACTTTCATTACAGAGTACCCTTGGGAAGTGTCGCCACTTGCACGTCGTAACGATGAAAACCCATTTATCACTGACCGTTTCGAATTCTTCGTAGGTGGTCGTGAGCTTGCTAATGGTTTCTCTGAGCTTAATGATGCTCAAGATCAAGCTGAGCGTTTTGCACGTCAGGTTGAAGAAAAAGATGCCGGTGATGACGAAGCAATGCACTTCGATGCTGATTATATTCAAGCGCTTGAGTATGGTTTACCACCAACAGCGGGTGAGGGTATTGGTATTGACCGTCTAGTGATGCTTTTCACTGACTCACCAACAATCAAAGACGTTATCTTGTTCCCGCATATGCGTCCACAAGTTGACTAATCTCGATTAAGTTTATCGATAAGAGCCTTGGCAAATGCCAGGGCTTTTTTTTGCTTAAATTTTTATCAATGCAATTAGCTAAAACAAAAACGGCTTTCAAAAGAAAGCCGTCAAATGCTCATAAATACTTTATATATTTACATCGGTTCAACAATTGCAATGCCACCTTGAGCTCGGCATTGACGTACCGCAGCTCTTAACTCAGTGGTTCCTGTGATCCTTGCAAACCACAGAGGTATACCATTAGCGCCTGAGCATTCTACGATGTAAGAATTTCTTTCGAATTCAAATGCCGAAGCTGGTGCTGCTATTGAGATAGTTGTTGCGGCAATAGCACCGAATAAAATTGATTTAATTTTCACTGTTAGATTCCTTCTTTTTTTTTCTTATCGAACTCGTTCAGCATAGGCATAACCGCCCATAGCTCTACAGCGGCTTTTCACTTGTGAAAGTTGAGTTCTGCTGTATGCCCACTCAAAAAAGATAGGTCTGTTGTTTTTAGCGTCGAAGCACTCGACAAAATATGACTCATTATCAAACCAAGCGCTTGCTTGCATAGAAGTGGCTAAAGTTAAAGCTGATACTGCACCTAAGATAATTGCTTTTAATTTCATTGTTCTAATCCTTGTTTAATTATTTTTCTTATCGAACTCTTTCAACGAATGCACTACCGCCAAGGCTTGAACAGCGGCTGATTAGCGAGTTTACTTGAGTGCGGCTGTAAACCATTTGGAAGAAAAGAGGTTTATTTGTTGCGTCGTCATAACACTCAACAAAGTATGACTCATTTTCGAACCAAGCGCTTGCTTGCATAGAAGTGGCTAGGGTAATAGCTGAAACTGCGCCTAATAGGATTGCTTTAATTTTCATTTTCAAACTCCTTGATTATTTTTTGTATAAAGCGTTAATACAAATAGCACTGGAGTTATCAGGTTGTAAATGAAAAATTAACAATAGATGTGTTTAATGAAAAATTTCATTAATTGAATAAAGACGATTAGGTATAAAGGTAAGACTTCCCCGGCTTCGCGGATGCTGATGTCAGCCCTTGAACCCTAAGGTTCAAGGCGGAGTGTAACAGCTCACCGTAGGCTTCTCGGTACATGCCAAGCTTGCGCAATAGTAAGCAAACTACACCCCTAGATAAAGTTTATCGGCTCAGGGACTTAATCTGCTGTCCTACGAGCTAGGGAATTAAG
>CAYZOE010000110.1:0-14578 GCA_964479805.1 uncultured Pseudoalteromonas sp.
GTTGTTGATAGCATTCCAAGGATCTGCGCCCCCATCCACTAAGTTATAAGCATAGCTTTTTCCATTTTGCGCTTCTTGCAAACCAACATAACCAACGTTTTTCTGATCAAAACGCATAACAAAGTAGCTATTATCTTGGCCATTTGGCTTATCACCGTACTTAGAGTCATTTTCATAGCTCCCTAACTACCAGTTTATGGTTTTGTCAAAACCGATATTGTGTACACCAGCGAGCTCTAAACCATTCATTTCATTAATTAATTCATTGCGAATATGCTGTAGCTCAACTCTGTCTTTATCAAAACGTAATCGATGTTTGTAGTGTGTTTCATCATCAACCAAGGTGCCATATAATGCACTTACGCTGATACTGCCACTCTCCAAGTCATATTCAACAGAGCCATTTAAACCATATGTTTCGCGGGTACCTGTGTAATCTCGCAGTTCTAGTCGATAAATACCGAAGTTTTCGCTTTCACCTCGGCGTCTTGGTTCGTAGTTATCAGTTGCCCAATCACGCTTCCAAGCCGTGGCATTAACAATAAATCCGAGTTTGTCATCAAATAAGCGGTCTCCGTAAACCACATTTGCAGAGTAATTTGTGCCTCCTGCTAGCTCGTTTTGACCTATTGCAAAATTTGTCTTAAACACAAAGTCATCCACTGATTTTTTAGTTATAAAATTGACGCTGCCACCAATTGCATCGCCTTCCATGTCTGGGGTGATGGCTTTAGATACTTCAACAAACTCAATTAATTCGCTCGGAAAAAAATCAAATGCTGTTGCCCTACTGGTTGTTTCTTCTTCTGTAGTTGGGAGTCGATTGCCGTTTATAGTTGCCGAACTCCATTGCGATGGTAAGCCACGAACTGCAAAAAAGCGCCCTTCGCCTTGATCGCGCTCAATTGAAACCCCGGAAATGCGTTGCACCGCTTCTGCTGCATTTCTGTCGGGTAATTTTCCAATTCCGTCGGCTGCGATCACACTAATAATATTCGAGGCATTTTCTTGATTGTTAGCAGCCGCCATTTCGCTCCGACACATTTGACCTACACTCACAACCTCTTCTATTTGTTGTTTTGAGTTTAAGGTGATTGGGTCAAGTAAAGTAATTTCAGAGTCTATTACATTTACTTGTACCTCAGCGCTGTCGTATCCCATGTAGCTCAATACAAGTGTATATTCGCCACTTTTCACATTCGGCAATTCAAATCGACCGCAATAATCTGTAACCGCCGTTGACTTATGCTCTTTGACGGTGACCAATACACCTGACAAATCACTTTGCAGATCTTTTACTGAACTTGCCATTTGATGCAAAAGAGTGTGCGCTCTGCGCCAGCAATATTGCAACTGCTACATAAGATAGTTTTGTCATTTCATTTATCTCTAATTTTGGCCCTCTGGTCTAGTCCAGATTGATTTTGCATAGAGTAAACGCACTTTCTTACAAACTCGTTACGCTTTAGTTAAGACTTTATTGTAGAAATATGTAGAGTAAAATTAAAAGGTAACTAGCTTAATATCCAGTCGCACTGTTTGATAGCCACAAACCATGTACGATTAAACTCTTGATTAGTTTTATTTTCTGGTGATTTTAGGGTGATATTCATAACCTCTGCAAGGTACTTATATATGTGAGTTTTAACTTTAATGTCTTCTAAATTAATATATGCCTTTTTTAGTTTTTGAATTGTCTGAGAGGTAATTGTTCCTCCCTGTAGTTGTAAATATCTTTGATGGATCCAGTACAAAAGAGATTGTTTAGATTGATTGGGAAAAGCAAGGGTCAAGGTTGCCGTTGCTGAGTATAAGTGCTGATAATCAAAAAACTTATCTTGTAGTAAGAATGAAAAAAGTAAATTAATGCTAGCTGTCACTATTCCTGAGCGCTTATCAATTAGTTGATAGCCTTTTAATGCTTGTCGGTAATACGACTCCGCCTCTTTTATATTGCCTACATCGAATTCAATCATTCCGAGGTTATTATCTATCATTGCAATGATGCTTTCCCGGTTTGTCTCTACCGCCAACGCCCGTGCTTTTTTGTAAAGTAACCTAGCGCTGTCATAATCGTTCTGTTGGCGTGCAACCAAAGCCAAACTATTCGTTAAAGTTAACCTTTGTTTTTCATTTTGCGCATATTTATAAGCACACTCTAAACTTTTTTGCGCATCGGTCAGAAATTGCTTTTTCCGCAGATAGATGCCAGTTCCACTAAGAAACGAAGTTAAATGGGCCTTAAAGTAAGCATGCTGTTTGTAGTGAAATACGGTTTCTAAAGACTCAATGAGTTTATCTAATTGGTTTGTAGATACTGCTGCTCTGATTCTGATCAAATGCCATCGAATTAGCTGTTCATCAGAAAAGATATTTTTATCGTAGATACTGTCAAGTAAACTCAGAGTTTGTGCAGGATTAACCGTTAAATAGTCTTCGGCCTCTGTCATTTTGGTTTCGACGATTGAATTTGCGAATGAAAAAACAGGCAAAAATAGAAAGACAAAATAGATTAGTGCTTTCATGGAAATATTCGAATTTACATAGTCTAATTTAATCATAGTAAAATTGTATGAATTTCTCAGTTAATTAAAGCTTAGATTTGAAAGAGTCCAAAAGCTGAACACAGAAAAACAAAGACAATAATTAGAATAGTCTTTTCTTAAGCGCTTACCAATATGACCTGTTGGTCGGCAAGCATAGTGTGTAAAAATACCATCAGCGAGTTGAAGAGCTAGCTGCTTTTCTAAGTGATTTACGTTACGATTTGATTGCTTTAAATAGCAATTTACATGACACCAAAAACATACTTTTTTCAAAAGTATGTCTATCAAGTTAATTTTTATTGTTAAGGAGTACGCATGACATCACAAAAGACAGTATTAATTACAGGAGCAAGCCGAGGAATTGGTGCTTCTACAGCGTTATTATTCGCAAAAAATGATTATGCCGTTTGTGTTAATTACCTTAAAAATAAAGATGCTGCTAATGAGGTCGTGAATAGAATTAAGGCTTTAGGTGGTGTAGCGATTGCCGTACAAGCCGATGTCAATAAAGAAGTGGAAGTACAAAAGCTATTTGAAATAATTACTAAACAACTGGGTGTAATCGACGTTCTTGTCAATAATGCGGGTATCTTAAAACCTCAGGCAAAACTCATTGAATTGAATGAAGAGCGAATAAAAGATGTATTGACAAGTAATGTGATGAGTTATTTCTTGTGCTCTAAATACGCCATTAAGCACATGTCGACAGAATTTGGCGGTACCGGTGGCAGTATTATTAATGTCTCTTCAGCAGCATCAAGAACAGGCTCACCTAACGAATATATAGATTATGCTGCAAGCAAGGGCGCCATCGATACGCTCACTGTCGGCCTTGCAAAAGAAGTTGCTGCAAATGGCATTCGAGTTAACTGTGTAAGGCCTGGGTTAATCTACACAGACATTCATGCAGACGGCGGAGAGCCAGACCGAGTAAATAGATTAAAAGAAAAGCTGCCTATGAAGCGAGGTGGAAAGCCAGAAGAAGTCGCTGAAGCCATTTATTGGTTAGCTTCAGACAAAGCATCTTATGCAACAGGAAACTTCATAGATCTAGCAGGTGGATTATGATCAACTAGTCAGGGTTTCAAGTTCAGTTAGGATCTGAAGTGCTTCAGTTTGGTTTTGACCACATACCCACTCCACCGCCTTAAAATCATGGCAAACAGGAGGGCGTTCCGGCTGACCAAATAATTTACACAAGTTATCATCGGTCAAGTTTTTACAACGTTCCCCTGCTTTTTTACCATTTGGGTGATTCGGAAAACTTGTACTTATGCTTGGCGCTATACAACAAGCCCCACAGTGCAATCGACACTCCACGCTAAGACTGCCTCTATTAGTGATCAATAAGACATATTAACATGCTCAAAAAATCATATTAATCACTGAATCAATTATCCTGAAAATATCAACTAAACTCGAAATATAGGTTGTACCTGCAAATGTAAAGAACCATGTCATGAATACATGGATTGTTACATCTTCTTACTGCATATAAATAACTAGAAACATCTGATCGAGTATCCTTATTGTGTAAATTAATAAAACAGAATGCTGAAGCGTCATTCTGCCGTCGGAAGGATTATTATTGTGGCTAGTAAAAAACAAATTCTCTTACCCTTAGCGGTTTTAGCTGGTGGTGTAGCTATTTTCATCGGACTTTCATCCATGAAACAAGCACCTGAAAAAAAACCAGAGAAAATCATACACCCTCTTGTACAGTCTTCGCCTGTTACAATCTCTGATATGAGATTAAATGTTGAGTCTTATGGTATTGTTAAACCTAAATACACAACAGAATTAGTTGCGCAAGTTAGCGGGCAAATTATTGAGCTTTCTGAAAAATTTGTAAAAGGTGGCTTTGTCCAACAAGGAGATGTCTTAGCCCGTATTGATCCGAACGATTATGAAGCAGCATTAATTGAGGCAGAGGCGAGCCTTGCACAAGCAAGCTCTGCACTTGAAATTGAGCAAGCTCAAGCACATGTTGCCAAAAAAGAATGGCAGCGTATTAAAAATAATGCCAATGAGACCATCCCTTCTGAACTTTATTTACGTAAGCCTCAACTCGCTGAAAAACTTGCACGATTTAAGGCCGCTCAAGCAAGTGTAAAACGCGCCAAGCGAAACCTAGAGCGTACTTACATCAAAGCACCATACGATTCAATAATAGAAAGCCGAGTCGTTAGTCTAGGTAGCGTTGTAAACCCTGGTAGCAAATTTGGTATCTTAAACTCCACTTCAGTTGCTGAAATTCGTCTTCCTGTAGCTGATCATGAATTACAATACCTTCCTAAGCAAGGTGTTAATGCTAATGTGGCTTTAACGGCACAAGTTGCTGGTAAAACGGTTACTTGGCAAGGTAGTGTTGTGCGTAGCGAAGGTGTCATTGATCAGCGTAGCCGTATGACCTACTTAGTCGCGCAAGTCGAACAACCTTATTCTGATAGTTCAAAGCAGCTTCGTTTTGGTGCTTACTTAAATGCTTCTATTGAAGGCGCTTTAGTTGAAAATGCGATTCAGATACCTCAGCATTTAATTAAAGACAACAAAATCGCCGTGTTAAATGATGATCTAACCCTAAGCTTTAAAGGTGTTAATATCATTCGTGAAGCTAACGGTATGGCAATCATAGATCAAGGCTTGAAGAATGGCGCTGAAATCATTACATCTGCTCTAGAGTATCCAACAGAGGGAATGCAGCTTCGTACAGATGACTCTCCTATTTCTTCTCCTGAAACACAGCTAGCATTTAAGGAGGAATAATATGACCGCATCAACTGAAAAAGGCTTAATAGCCTGGTTTGCACGCAACCCCGTTGCGGCGAACTTATTAATGATATTTATATTAGTAGGAGGCATCTTAACGGCGTTTTCTATCAGAAAGCAGATGTTTCCTCAATTTGAAAGCCCATGGTTAAGTATCCAAGCAGTTTACCCGGGCGCTGCGCCTCAAGAGGTTGAAGAAGGCATAACCATCAAAGTCGAAGAATCAATGGAAGGCCTTGAAGGGATAAAACGACTGATCACCTACTCTAATCGTGGTTTTTCGCAAACTTGGATTCAAGTTCAAGAAGGTTACAACCCACAAGAAGTGCTTGATGAAGTAAAAATGCAGGTTGATTCGATTTCGAGTTTCCCAATAGGTATGGAGCGCCCTATCGTTCGATACGACAAATTTGAGCAAGAAGTGATGTGGATGTCTTTGAGCGGTAGCTTGAGCAATGCCGAACTAAAAGAACTTGGGAACACCTTGCATGACGAAATGTTGGCGCTTCCTGGTGTAAACCTTTTGAGTTTCTTCAGCGGTTTAAACTACGAAATAGGTATAGAAGTTAGCCCTGATAAACTTCGCGAATATGGACTAACCTTCAGAGATATATCTTCAGCAGTTCGTGCCTTCTCTGCCAATATGTCTGCTGGACAAATACGCTCTGATAATGGTTACATTTCAATGCGTGTCGAAAACCAAGCTTATCGTGGCCAAGAGTTTGAGAGCTTACCATTAAAAACGCTAGAAGATGGCGCACAAATTTTCTTGCGAGATGTTGCTGTGGTTAGAGATGGTTTTGAAGAAGGTCTACAATTTTCAAAATACAACGGCAAGAATTCACTAACATTTGAGCTAAGAGCATCAAAAGATCAAGATATTACCAAAGTTGCTGATACAGTTAAAAGATATCTAGCTGAGCGTAATAAAACGCTACCAGCAGACGTCCAAATAGAGCCTTTCATTGACTTAACATACTACCTAGATGGTCGTTTGAATATGATGATCGAGAATATGATTTGGGGTGGTATTCTAGTTATGTTGATGCTTGCGCTATTTTTACGTGTTCGTCTGGCATTTTGGGTAATGATGGGCCTGCCAGTTTCTTTCCTTGGTGCATTTTTGTTCATGCCGATGGGCTTTTTAGATGTCACTATTAACCTGGCTTCTTTATTCGCATTCATTTTAGTTCTCGGTATTGTGGTTGATGATGCAATAGTGGTGGGAGAATCTGTTCATGCTGAAATAGAAAAGAAAGGCCATAGCCTTGATAATGTAGTGCGTGGTGTCAAACGCGTTGCAATTCCTGCAACTTTTGGTGTTTTGACAACTGTAGCAGCGTTTTTACCGCAAACATTAGCCACAGGCCCAGCTGCGGCATTTTCTAAGGCGATTGGTGGTGTCATTATTCTTTGCCTTATTTTCTCTTTAGTTGAGTCTAAACTAATCCTACCGGCTCACTTAGCAGCGATGAAAGATAAGCCGAGTAATCCTAAAAACCCATTCCATCGTTTACGTGAAATTTTAGATGGTGGTCTTAAGAATTTTATCGAAAACCTTTACCGCCCATTCATTGAACGCTGTATACACTATCGTTATACAGTTATTGTTGGTTTCTTAACTGTACTTATCGTTGCGGCGGGCATGTTTGAAGGTGGATTGGTGAAGTTTGTTGCAAATCCAAAAATTCCTCATGACTTCCCGCAAGTAAGAATTGAGATGAACCTTTCAAGCTCTGAAACAGCCACACTTGAAACTGCTCAAAAAGTTGAAGCACTTATTTTAGAAGTCGATAAACAAATCGAAGCTAAGTATGGCCAAAAAATGGTACGTGATCTATCGGTAAGCCTACGCGGAAGAACCAATGCTCAGATCATGGCGATTTTAGTAGAGCCAGACCTTCGCCCTATCGACACATTTGCATTAAGTGCGATGTGGCGAGAACAAATGCCACCTTTGCCTGGTGTAAAAACACTTAACATTGAAGACAGTATCATGAATGGTGGTCGAGATGACGGTGACATCAGCTTCAGACTTGAAGGTAAGAATAAAGATGAATTAAAAGAAGTTGCTAATCAGCTTAGAGCTAAATTGAATTCTATGGCTGGCGTAGGTGACGTAAATGACTCAATGCAAAGTGCAACAGACGAAGTTCAGTTAGAGTTAAAACCTCTTGCATACAGTATGGGCTTAACTTTAGCTGATGTAGCATCTCAAGTTAACTTTAGTTATTACGGCTTAGAAGCACAACGAATTCTTCGTGAAGGTGAAGAAATTAAAGTGATGATCCGCTACCCTAAAGAATCACGCAACTCTATCAGTGATATACAAAATGTGCGTATCATTACTCCTTCAGGTGCAGAAGTACCACTTGTAGAAGTTGCTAAAATTAATTTAGTTGATGGTGTGAGTCGTATTCGTCGTGAAAATGCCAAACGCACTATCAATGTTTGGGCGGCAGTAGATACTAATCAAGCAGAACCGTTCAAAATTGCAGAAGAGATTCGTGATGAATACCTGCCTTCTTTACTGAAAAACTACCCAGGAGTGCAAAGTAATGTTGCAGGTCGTATTCAAGAAGAAATGGACAGTGTTGCTGAGCAGATCCGAGATTTTGCGTTATCAATGATGATTATATTTGCCTTACTTGCTATTCCTCTTCGCTCTTATTCACAACCTATATTGATCATGTCTGTGATCCCGTTTGGTGTAGTTGGTGCTGTTTTTGGCCATGTTGTGATGGGCATGACAATGAGTAGTCTATCTTTCTTCGGAATAATCGCGGTTGCTGGTGTTGTCGTAAATGATTCACTTGTCATGGTTGATTTTGTTAATAAAGCCAGAGAAGAAGGTATTGCACTTAAACAAGCTGTTGTTGAGGCTGGATGTAAACGTTTTAGAGCTATATTACTTACTTCGTTAACAACATTCATCGGTTTAGTACCAATTATTACGGAAACTAGCTTGCAGGCTCAGATAGTTATACCAATGGCAGTGTCACTTGCATTTGGTGTGCTATTTGCAACTGTGATTACATTAATATTGATACCATGTCAGTATGTAGTGCTTGAAGATATCAAAGGCTTGTTTCGTAAAAAGAATAAACAAACGAATAAGACGACTAAAGTTAAATTAGAAAATTCGCTAAACAATTAATCTTGATAACTGATAAAAAAGCTCGGCATTGTAAGTGCCGAGCTTTTTTGTTTCTCAAAGTTTTCTCATACGCTTTACAAAATAAATTTAAGAAGACACACTAAGTTAAGTTATTTAAAAAATTTTCTAATTATGACAAAAATCACCACTTTACTCTTTCTTGCACTCGTTATTCTTTTTGGTTGCGGCTCGGATGAATCTACAAGAGGCGACAAAAGTAATCCTGGCTTCGTAGCAACTATGTATTTTGATGCCATCTATAACAAGAAAGACTTTGATGCCGCAATACAACTGGCCACTCCGAAAATGGGTAGAATAATGCGCTCTTATGGCACTGCAAAACAATTTGCAAGAAACTTAATAAATCTTCAGTACGATTCTGTAAAAATAGAAGTTGATATGACTAATCAAAGCCTTCGTGAGCAATATGGCGATGATGCCAAAGTCAACTTGGTATTCACTGGTATGCTGCGAGGTGAGCAGGTTGACGATATGCGCAGCGTTCAAATGATACGTAAAAAAGGGAAATGGTACATTGATAAGATTAACCCAGATCCATTTGCAAGATAGATTAAAGTACAAGGCTGGATATCCAGCCTTTTTATTTGTCATACCCCCACTTCCCCGCAACGTCACATTGTCGCAACTCTGAACCGCTGCTATCATTCCTCCGAATAAATATAACTGAGAAAAAATGATGATAACAAAATTTAAACTGAGTGTTGGTGCGTTAATCGTTTCAAGTACACTCACCCTTACAGCTTGTAATATCGTAAACCAAAATAAAACTGTCACAGAGCAAGATGCTGAAGCCTTTTTAGCTAGCTCTGCCGAAACTTTGGTAGACCTTAACGCCAGAGCGTCTCGTGCGGCTTGGATTTATGCAAACTTTATCACTGAAGATACAGCGTCACTCTCTGCAGATGTAAATCGTGAATACACAGATATAGTCGTTCGTTTAGCTAATGAAGCAGCTAAATTCGATTCACTTACCCTAAGTGAAGATAATCGCCGAAAAATGGACAAGCTAAAATTGGCTCTAACCCTACCTGCTCCTCAAAACGTTGAGAAATCTAAAGAACTTGCTAGCATTTTAGCTGAGTTAGACGGTATGTACGGTAAAGGCAAGTATTGCAGAGGCAATGAGTGTATGAGTCTGGGTGATATGACATCCAAAATGGCTACGTCTCGAGATTACGAAGAATTACTAGATATGTGGCAAGGTTGGCGACAAGTTGCAAAGCCAATGCGCCCTCTTTATGAAAAACAAGTTGTTCTTACAAACGAAGGGGCTAAAGAACTTGGCTATGCTGATACAGGGGCAATGTGGCGAAGTAAATATGATATGCCAGCTGATGATTTTGCAAATGAACTAGACAGGATTTGGGGGCAAGTAAAGCCGCTTTATGATTCTTTACATTGTCATGTTCGTGCCAAGCTTGGTGAAAAGTATGGAGAAGATAAAGTACCACAGGACCAACCGATACCTGCCCACTTACTAGGCAATATGTGGGCACAAACTTGGGGCAATATATATGACGTTGTTGCACCTGAAAATGCAGATCCTGGCTATGATGTGACAGAGCTTTTAGCAAAACACAATTATGATGAGCTAACCATGGTTAAAGGTGCTGAGAAATTTTTTACCTCTATGGGCTTTGCTCCATTACCTGAGACATTTTATAGCCGCTCCCTATTCACAAAGCCAAAAGATAGAGATGTACAATGCCATGCTTCGGCATGGAATCTAGACGCTAAAGATGATTTACGCATCAAGATGTGTATTCAACGTACAGGCGAGGAGTTTTCTGTTATTCACCATGAGTTAGGACATAACTTCTATCAACGTGCTTACAATACACAACCTGTATATTACCAAGAAAGTGCAAATGACGGGTTCCATGAAGCCATTGGCGATACGATTGCCCTGTCTGTTACGCCAGGTTACTTAAAAGAAATCGGTTTATTAGATGAAGTGCCAGACGAGTCAAAAGACATTGGCCTGCTAATGAAGATGGCGCTAGACAAAGTCGCATTTATCCCGTTTGGATTACTGGTAGATCAATGGCGTTGGAAAGTATTCAACGGTGAAATCAGCCCTGCACAATACAACCAAGCTTGGTGGGAGCTTCGTGAAAAGTATCAAGGAATTAAAGCGCCAGTGGCCAGAACTGAAAACGATTTTGATCCAGGTGCAAAATATCATGTTCCAGGTAATGTACCTTACACACGTTACTTCTTAGCACATATCTTACAATTTGAGTTCCATAAAGCGCTGTGTAAGATAGCTGGTGACAAAGGCTCAATTCATCGTTGCTCTGTTTACAACTCTAAAGAGGCTGGCGAACGTTTAAATACTATGCTTGAGATGGGGAGTAGTCGTCCATGGCAGGAAGCATTAGCTACGCTTACTGGTAATGAACAGATGGATGCAACTGCAATCCTAGATTACTTTGCACCACTGCAAAAATATTTAGATGAGCAAAACGAAGGCCGACAATGTGGCTGGTAATTTCAAAGTTATTCTTGATTAGATAACTTTGTTACAACTGCCATACTCTGAAACAATTTAAGCCTTTAATTTACTTAAAGTAACAGCTAATGTTACCGTAAGTTAAAGGAGAATTTATGTCATTGTTTCGAGTATGGCAAATTACGCAGTTTGAATTGACGCGTATATTTGCAACAAAAAGAGGCTTGTTAGCGCTCACCGCATTCGCAATGGTATGGTTTATGATTTTTAAATATCTCATTGCCGAAGCTGTACCTTTTTTAAGTGACCCTATATTCCAAGATATTGCTAGACAACTAGCAGGCAGCATAGGCTTTCAAGAGCTTATATCTTGGCCTGAGGCTGAATTTGCAATTTATTGGGTAATTTCACTCTATTGCTTTCCAATATTTTCATTGTTTGTTGGCTCAGATCAAACTGTAGGAGACAGACAGAGAGGCACGCTCAGATTCTTATCACTAAGAAGTACGAGAGACGAAATACTGCTTGGTCGTTATCTTGGTCAACTTTTGATTATCGCTACTTTAATTACTGCGACTGTTTTAGCGACTCTGATTATAATGTCGTATAGAGACTCTTCTCTATTTTCAAGTGGCTTATTACTCGGTTTAAAGCTCAGTTTACAGTTAACTTTAATAAGCATGCCTTTTATTGCGCTAATGTCATTTCTTAACATAGTCACTAGCTCATCAAGATTGAGCATCGTTATGGCAATTTTATTATTCACATTAGGATCAGCTGTCATTGCCTATTTTGCTCATTACACTCCGTTTATTGATGTTCTGTTCTATGCCTTTCCTGGAGAACAAATTACTGATGTAGCAGGACAAAAGAACACATCTATTATTGATTGGCTAATACCTGTTGTACAAAGTGTGGGTTGGTTACTCATTTCAATTGTTGCTTTAAGGAAACGTGCATTATGAGTTCAGTAATAAAAGTAACGAATTTAAGTAAAAGCTTTGGATCAAAGGCCGCATTAAAAGATGTGTCTTTTGAAATTGAACAAGGTAAAACAACGGCGCTTATAGGCCCTAATGGTGCTGGTAAAACAACACTTTTTAGTATTCTGTGCGGATACCTAAAACCTGACTCAGGGCAAGTAGAAGTATTGGGTTATAACATTGGAGATCCTAAACTATTCAGTAAACTTTCTGCATTACCACAAGATGCGCAATTGGATCCAAGGTTTTCCTTAGAAAAACAGCTTAATTTTTTTGGTAGACTCCAGGGCTTATCAAAACCCAATGCAATGAATGAAACTCAAAGAGTGCTCGAGTTAGTTGGTTTAAAAGATAACCTCACAGCCAGAGTGGCTGAGTTGTCTCATGGTATGAGAAAAAGGGTCTGTATTGCACAAGCCTTAATTAATAAACCAGAAATTATCCTACTTGATGAAGCAACAGCAGGTTTAGACCCGGCAAATGCAAGAGAAATAAGAAATATAATTTCGGATTTAAGCGATCAAGCAACTTTTATATTAAGCTCACATGATCTAAATGAACTTGAAAGACTGTGTTCAAATATCTTATACCTAGAGCAAGGCGTTCTATCAGAACACAAAACGCATAGCTATCAAGGTGAACACAGCTATATAACACTGCAACTAATAACTAAACCACATCAGGTATTAGATTACTTAAAACAGTTACAAGACGTGACCCATGTACAGCAGACTCAAAGTAAAGAGTTTGTCATAGAGTACAAAGCAGAAAATAAACAATTTGATATACAGTTACTAAAGTATTGCCATAAACTAAATTGGCAATATCGACAGTTAATTAACGGTAACACACTAGAAAACGAATTATTCAATAAGGAGTAACTATGGGTTTACTAAGTGGATTATTAGGCAACGCCAGTGAAGCAGATAGTGGTAAAACAGAAGAGTTGCTTGCAGACAGCTTGATCGAAGGTGAAGTAATAGAAAAAGCTTATCAAGTCATTCGAGATATGTTTGTATTCACCAATAAACGTTTAATTTTAGTTGATAAGCAAGGTGTTACAGGTTCCAAAATGGAAATACTGACTATCCCTTACAACAAGATCACTAAATTTAGTAAGGAGTCTGCCGGACACTTTGACATGGATGCCGAGCTAAAACTATGGATTGGATCTGAGACTGAACCACTTGTTAAGGAGTTCAAAGCCGGAGACAATATTAACGAAGTGTACAGAATAATAAGTAAATATACACTCTAAGAAAGAGCGGATTAGCCGCTCTTTCTATTCCTCTTCCATTTTAATAAGAAGCTCTTTAATGTCTTCTTTAGCGCTTAGAATATGTTTTTTCAAGAAGGCGCACGCAGCATCTATGTCTTTTTGCTTGCATAAGTCTAATAACGTGCGATGCTCTTCAGGTGCAGTTGCAAAGCCACCTGCCAGTAATATGTGCATACGTACATAACGCTCGGAGTTCTTACTGTACATATCTACAAGTTCAGCGGTTTGCGGTCGTTCAGCTTTACAGTATAGTTTACCGTGAAACTCAGCATTCAACTTACCAGTAGCTAGTTGCGTATCACCTCGTTCAACAGCTTCTTCTAAGTCATACAGAATAGCTTCAGCTTCCAATAAATCACGAGGGGTAAGCTTCTGAATAGAGTGGCTTAATAACTCGGCTTCTAGTAAAGCACGTAAATCAAAAATTTCATCTATTTGATCAGCACTTAATTGCGTCGCTGTTGCACCTTTGTGAGCTTCAAAATTAACAAGACCCTCAGCCTCTAATTGAAGTAACGCTTCACGGACAGGTATTCTGCTAACATTCAATTCTTCTGCTAAAGCAGCTTGTCTTAATGGTTCACCAGCTTTAATCTCACCAGAAAGTATTTTCTCTCTAATTGCTTCTGCAACAAGTTGAGTTCTTGTCTTATGCTCTATGCTCATACTAACCCCTGAACAGCATTTAGCATTTAATATACACGTAAATACTGCTTACAATATAACTTCTAAAAAGCGATAGTGTACTTTACTTAATTACAGAACATTTTCAATAACTTTGTAAAATTCAATGTAATAATGACATCTTTAAAGTTTACTCGGTACCTTTTTCCAAATTTCACTCTCAACAAACTTTCCATTCTCATAAAGAGTGTGATACCAAAGGTCATCCTTTATTTTAAAAGTAAAGGCCATCGTTCGACCGATATACTCTTCTAAATTTCCATACTTAACCGTCTCAATGAAATAATTGTCCTTGATGACATAAGTTCCCCCACCTGCATAAGCAAACTTATTTGAATGACGTGTAATATAACTGAAATGTGTATCGGAAATGATTCGAGTCGAAGTTACTGCCGGGGCTGCAGCCTTAACATTCCCATCTGGAGTGGCATACTCACCACTAACGTACTCCCAAGTACCCTTTAATGGATTAGCAAAAGTTGATAATGAAACAGTTAAAGTGAAGATATAGAGAATTAATTTCATTAAATTTCCTTATGATTTTTTAACTATTACAGCATATTAACTTAATAATAGCTCATGAGATTGTTTCATAGTGCGAAAGGTTAATGACACAGCGTGAAACGCTGACATTCTTTTCGCGCAAGGTGAGATAAACCAGTTTAGCTGGAGTTGAGGGTGTAATTA
>CAYZOE010000111.1:0-6711 GCA_964479805.1 uncultured Pseudoalteromonas sp.
ATTGAGCTAGAAGACGATATGCACCAACAAATAGATATGTTTAATGTCTCTGATGATAAGCCCGAGCTTATGCAATGCTTAGATACAATCAATAAACGTTACGGCAGCAGTAGCTTACGTATTGCGACAGAATTACAAAGCAATCAATGGCAAATGAAAAGAGATTGGTTAACGCAAAGGTATACAACGCGATGGCCTGTGATCCCATTAATAAAATACCAATAAGAAAATTGTAAAAATATCGATTGTAAAAATAATCAATATTCGAGAAGTAAAACCTTTTGGTGAAGGATTATTTTTAACAAATTGCTACTTGCAATGGTGGTACTACTAAATTCAAATTTAGAGAACAGTGCAAGCAATGAAATTTCAATTGGTATTGCAGTCAAAGAAAATAAATTGTCACGCAAACTTATGACGTATTAAATAAAACCATTATTTGAAAAAACTTACCAACAAGCAGAGCCCTCAGATAAACAGATAAAGATAAGCGAGATACCGGATTATTGAGAGTTAGTTAAGTTGCTGATGGATATGAAGTCAAATGACAGAAACATAGCGAATAGGATTTTTGAAAACTAGTAATTTGAAAGTTATATATTTTGAGAAGAGCATAAAATACGAGTAAAAAAGCTTAAATAAATCAAAGCTTAGATCTGTTAAATTTATAAATCAATTTAATTTAACATAATATAAATTATATGATTAAAGGTGTCATTTTTTAAAAGTACTAACTTCTCCAATTTAGACATCATCAATTATGCATTAATGTCCAATACTAGACGGTATCGGACATTTTAAAGCGGTGTAATCTATTGTTTAATCTTTTCTGTTATCTTAGTATGAAGAAAAATTTTTTAAGAAGTAAAAACATATGGAATTTGTTAGACCACTAGAACCTATTTTAATCATCGACGACTCTGTTGAAGCCCGTGAGTATTTGGGCAATATTTTAGAAGACCTCGGATTTGAGGAGGTATCTGGATCTGAAGATTTCGACTCTGCAAAAAATCATCTTGAAAAGAATCCCCCTAACTTAATTTTCCTCGATATTGAACTTCCAAATACTGATGGTTCAGCAATATTAGATTACTTAAATGAACACTATCCTAAGTCACATGTGATCATGTGTTCTGGACATAACAGTCTAGAGTGTGTGCAAAATACATGGGAATGTGGTGCTAAAGATTTTATAGAAAAACCATTCAATGCGAAAAAAGTCGATACAGTATTAAAAAGATTAGAACTGGTTACATGAAAACAAAAATAAATACGCTACTAGAGGCGCTTTCAACTGTCATTTATGATAAACAACCTCAAGTGAAGTTGGCGATTTGTAGTCTACTTTGTAAAGGTCACTTATTAATTGAAGATTTGCCTGGAATGGGTAAAACCACTTTATCCCATGGTTTAGCAGAAGTTTTAGGTTTAACCTATCAAAGAGTTCAATTTACCAGTGATTTACTTCCAGCTGACATAACTGGCTCAACTATATTTAATACCGATAAGCAGAACTTTGTATTTCATGAAGGCCCTGTTTTTACACAAGTTTTACTTGCTGATGAAATAAACCGGGCGAGTCCTAAAACACAAAGTGCATTGCTTGAAGCCATGGAAGAAAGACAAGTAACCATGGATGGTCAAAGTCATCAACTACCAGAGCCTTTTTTTGTGATTGCGACACAAAACCCGTTACATCAATCAGGTACACACCCCCTACCAGAATCACAATTAGATCGCTTTTTCATGCGCGTTAGCTTGGGATATCCGTCTAAAGACGCTGAAAAGAAACTTATACTTGGAGACCATGGTAGAAAAACAACTCTCACGCAATTGATGGAACTAAACACCCTATCGGAATTGCAATCAGCCATTGAAGAGATGGATATTAAAGAGCAAGTTGTTCAATATATATTAGATTTAGTGAGTTTCACACGAGAGTCTGGCTTATTTAAAGATCCCCTATCGCCAAGAGCAAGTATTGCATTAGGAACAGCTAGTAAAGCATGGGCGATAATACACGGCAGAGATTATGTTACTCATGATGACGTACAGGCCGTTTTTCCTGCAGTTGCTGGCCACAGGCTCAACTTAGATGCCACAGATCAATTTAGAATAATCGACGATATATACTCACAAGTACCGGTTCAGATGTAATGATTAAATTGCCCCAACCTGCTTGGTTTGATGCTTTGTTGTTAAAGAAGCATCAAGGAGACAGTATAAGACTCAAGCATGATACTATTTATGTTTCACCATCCAAGTCAGGACTAGGATTCTTAGGGATAGCAGTCTTAAACTTTATATTAGGCATTAATTATCAAAATAATTTGATCTTAGCTGTTTCTTACTTGATGTTTGTTATGCTTCTCATGTGCTTGATATATGCTTTTAGTAATTTCAATGGGTTGATAATTGAAGTCGCGGCAATTAAAGATGATTTTGCCGATAAAAGACCATCGGTAACCTTTAAAATCGAAAATCAAAAGCAACGTTACGATATTCAGATTGAGCATATTGATACAAAAGAAAAAAGCATTCTAAAAAGAATAAAGAATAACGAGTTTTTAGAAATATTTTTGCCTGTAAAACGTGGTAAACATAAGCTCGGGCGTTTTAAAATCCTCACTCACTACCCGTTTGGCTTAGTTACTATTTGGAGTTATTTGATAAGCGAAAAACACATATATGCCTACCCAACTAAAATTGAAACAGAGCTTCCGAAAGATAGTTTCATTATTTCCGAAAAAGGAGAGAAAGCACTTGATGATCACGCTTTGGCTGAAGACTTCAATGAATTAAAAAGTTATCGTGAAGGAATGAGTATACATAGGATCTCCTGGAGGCACTTTGCTAAAAATAAAGAGCTCTTGGTTAAAGATTATCAATCCCCAGATAAGTCAGTAAGTTTCGGCTTTGATTTTGAAAAAGTATCAGGCACTAAAGAAGATAAACTGTCACAACTAAGTTTTTTAATCGTACAGGCAGAGATTGAGCAACAGAGTTACGCACTTAAATTACCAAACCGACTGATAACTTTAAACCAAGGAAATAGTCATAAAAAGAAATGTTTGGAGGCGCTAAGTGAAGCTTAACCAAATTTCTTGCTCTCTTATTTACTTATTACTTGCTTGGATAATGGCCGATGATCTTGGTTTCGTTATTGTATCTTATATTACAGGCTTATTTATAGCTTACGAATTGAACCGGGTAATCTATAAAAAGACTATAACAGACAGTATTATCAATGGATGCGCATTAGCGGGTATTGCACTGCTAATGGGATTCGTTGGCATTAAAAACTCAGTTGCATTTTTTGTTTCTATGATGCTTTTGGCATCGATACTTAAAATATATCAAGCGAAAACTGACAGGCAGACCCTGCAAGTGTTTGTACTTAACTTTTTCACAATTCCATGCTTATTTATATTCTCGCAAACCTTTTTTTCAGCATTGTTAGTATTTTTATTGATTGGAAGTAACTTAACTTTAATGTTGATCTATCAGTATGAGTTTTCGCCAGAAGAAGCTGTTAAAAACGCATTCAGCAAATTGGCAATAACAATTCCTGTCAGCGTAATGTTAGTGCTCTTTATTCCAAAATTACCAGCATTTTGGCAACTCCCAGGACCTAACTCTGCTAAAACTGGCTTATCAGAGAACGTTGACCCTTTTGAAATTTCAAAATTGTCCGAGTCAAATGAATTAGTGTTCCGAGCAATTTTTCCAAAAGAGAGAAATGTAGAAGGCCCATTTTATTGGCGTGCACTTATACATGATGAATTTGATGGTACGCGTTGGAATATGTCGTCTTTGCAAAGTGTTTCAGCGAATTATCGAGCTAGTGATAATATACATAGTTATACAATTATTGCAGAGCCCAGCCATTTAAAGTGGTTGTATGCACTCGACAAAATGACCACCGAGCAAGACTTAGTGACTACTAATGTATTCGGTCTACCTTATAGAAAGCGCCCGGTTAGTTCAGCATTTGAATATAAGGTTTACAATGTTGTTGATACTCAAGACATTAGTATTAACCGTTGGCAATACAGACAAAATATTCAATTACCAAATGATTTAAACCCACAAGCAAAAGCATTGGCAGAACAATTTGATAATAAAACTAATGATACAGCTGAATTTATTGCTTTGTTTAGAAATTATATTTTAGAACATGGTTTTAAATACACACTTAATCCGCCCGTAAGCCAGTCAAGTAACAAAATTGACGAATTTTTATTTAATAACAAAGCTGGTTTTTGTGGGCATTATGCTTCTACAGTCGCTATGATGATGCGTAGTGTAGGGATCCCAGCAAGATTAGTCTCTGGCTATTTAGGTGGTGAACTAAACACTGAAAATAACTACTACAGCATTTATCAATATGATGCACATGCTTGGGTTGAATATTACGTCCCTAACCAAGGCTGGCTTGAGTTAGATCCAACAGCATGGGTATCACCGGAGCGTTTAAATGGTTCTTTGTCACAGCATAGTCAATTATCTAAAGAATTAAAAAGTAACATCGGCATGACACTCATGGGGTTATCAGATGTTGCATTGGTAAACTGGCTACGCTTGCAACTTGAAGTATTTGATTATCAATGGACACGTTGGGTTCTTAATTTTGATGACCAAAAACAAGGTGATTTTCTAAAAAATATATTTGGTGAAAAGGCTAAAATGCTTTCAGGTATCGCCGTTATCATAGGACTTAGTCTGTTATTCGCCCTAGTGTATTGGGTATTACAACGTAATTCACATCAACCGGCTCCTTTGCCAGTAAAATTTTTACGCGAGTTACAAGTTAATGCTGTTGGTGAATTTGATAGTACTAAAACACCTGGACAAATCATCTTGTTAATTCAAGCCAGATACCCAAAATTAAAAACAGAGCTAAATGCGTTTTTATATGAATTTGAAAAAGTCAGATACGGAAATAAACGTGAATTAACAGAACTAAAAAAACATTATTTAGCGTTAACTAAACAACTTAAAAACAATAAAAGAGATTAGTATGAATTCAGTGTTAATTGGAGTTTTACTCATGTTAGGCCTATCTTTGGCCAGAGTGAACGTGATCGTAGCAATGACAATCAGTGCACTTTCTGCAGGTTTGATCGCAGGGCTTGGTTTAGGTAACACCTTAGAGGCATTTAACAGTGGTCTATCTGGTGGTGCAGAAATCGCTTTAAGCTACGCTATGCTTGGCGCCTTTGCAGTAGCGATATCAAAATCTGGATTAACACTAATTCTCGCCGATAAGTTATTATCGAAGGTCGATAAAGCGCACTCTAAGCATATGCAAACGTTAAGTATGTTAATCATGACAATCATTTTGGTATGTGCGATTTCATCACAAAACTTGGTCCCTGTACACATCGCATTCATACCTATTCTAATCCCGCCTTTGTTGGTGGTATTTAATAAGCTACGTCTTGATAGACGCGCTATTGCTTGTATTCTAACATTTGGGCTTGCGACTTCTTATATGGTACTCCCCTACGGTTTTGGTGGTATTTATCTTTATTCAATTTTGCATAAAAACCTAGCTGAAAATGGCTTAGAAATAGTGAATACAGATGTTCCTGAGGCGATGATTATTCCAGCACTAGGTATGCTTATTGGTCTAATTATCGCGGTGTTTTTTAGTTATAGAAAAGAAAGACCCTATTCGGACAAAGAAAATAAAGAATCATCAACTAATATAGAAGTTGAGAACCCTAAAAAAGTGATGATTATTGGCGGCATTGCAGTTGTGTGCTCATTGCTGGCACAAAATGTGAGCGGTTCGATGATTTTAGGCGGGCTTGTTGGCGTCATGATTTTTAGTATATTCGGGATCGTAAAGTGGGAGCAAAGCTCTGATGTATTTAGCCAAGGTGTTGCTATGATGGCAATGATTGGTTTTATTATGATTTCAGCTCAAGGCTTCGCGTCAGTAATGAAAGCAACGGGCGATGTCGCGAGTTTGGTAAACACCACAGCAGATATAGTCGCAGGTAATAAACCATTCGCTGCAGCAATGATTTTATTGGTCGGTTTATTGATCACTATGGGCATAGGTAGTTCGTTTTCAACAGTGCCAATTATTGCTACTTTATTCGTACCTCTTTGTTTAACTATCGGCTTTTCACCAATGGCAACGGCAGCTTTAGTCGGCACAGCGGGAGCTTTAGGTGATGCAGGCTCTCCTGCTTCGGATTCAACATTGGGTCCAACCTCAGGCCTCAATGCAGACGGTCAACATGACCATATAAAAGACTCAGTGCTTCCTACATTCATCCACTTTAATATTCCATTGCTAATATTTGGTTGGATAGCGGCAATAGTGTTATAAAATTGAAGTTATATAACCTCTTGTTGCTATATTTTAAATTCAAGCAATAGAAATAATGGATTATGTTAGTGGAGTGATAGTACAAAACAAGCTGTCAATACTCATAAATCTTTGTGTCAAGCCTAATTGCAACTGCCCTGCTTTTCCTAAAAAGTATTCAACCAGAAAAGCATACTCTTTACAGTAATTCAATACGGTTGATTTTTGCGTTAACTTAGCATCGAGAACTATCGTTATATGGAATGGTGATTGAACAGGTATCCAAATCACCTTCTATTCCACTCGTTCGATTAGGGTATAACTTTTAAGTGACATTTGAATAGATCAAAGAAGCATCGAATGTCACAATTTTTTCAATGCCATTCGCT
>CAYZOE010000111.1:6811-14560 GCA_964479805.1 uncultured Pseudoalteromonas sp.
CTTTTAACTCTCAACCAATCATTATTAGGAATTGTCAGATCTGAATAGTTACTCTAAGTTTTACAAAAACCCACTTCACAAGGTAGGGTATACTCAACAGTTACTGGTTTACTAACCGAATCTTCTGCACCTTCATTATCGACCACAGTTAAAGTCAACTGATAGCTTTCGTTGGATGCACAAGTGTGAAATGGGTTTTAATCAGTATAAGCATTACCGTCGCTGAAGTCTCAGAACTAGGAGACAATTGAAGTTACCATTTATTATACGGTGTAGCCTTATGAGAGCAATTTCTCAACATGTGAATTAGACAAGTCGAAAAGAAATAGCTGCAAGATTTTTGAGCTGTTTAGTCACATTAATTCCAGCTTGTTCTAAGCTACTTTTAAATTCAACTAAAAGTACACAATTTATCCCCGACTAAGATTAGAAAAATCAAAACAAAGAATTATTTGTTATAGCTAAGACTTGGAGGTTATTTTTAAAAAAGCCCTTCTAAATTTAAAGTCATAGACACTCGGATAAAAAAAATGACAATATTAATTAACTTTTGCAACATTTTATTCTTACAGATACATTAATGTAACAATAATTAATTATAGCAGGATAACCTGAGTTGATGTCTTATCAAGAGAAAAGGTTTTATTTAGGTGAGTGGTTAGTCGACCCATTAACAAATTCAATTTCAAATGAGAATTACAACAAGGAAGTCATTCCAAAATTAATGGAAACACTTTGCTTTTTTGCTGATAATCATGAGCAAGTTTTAAGTTCCGAACTTATTGTTAAAGCGGTATGGAAAAAAAGCGTTGTCGGTGAAAACTCCCTTTACAATAACATTGCTCAGCTGAGAAAATTACTTGAAGATACGGCACCTAAAAAACAATATATTGAAACTATACCCAAGAAAGGCTACCGATTAATCGCTCCCTTACGAGAGCACCAAGATAGTATTCCTTTAAGAGAAACTGTGGTGAGATATGTCCCTGAAAATCTCAATATTGAATCAATATCTGCAAATAAAAATAATCACAACTTTCTTATCTTTGCAGTTACAACATTGTCGTTGAGCTTGGTAGCAATTCTATATTTTTGGAGCTCTAACAGTAATGAGGAAGACGTAACTGCGTCAATGTCTACGATTGCAGTATTACCATTTGATTATCTCAAAGAAAATGAAGACACTGCGTATTTTTCACAAGGGATAAGTGACTCAATGGCTCACAGACTTAGCCAAGTACCAGGCCTGAAAGTCGTCTCTAAATCGACAAGCAGCGTATTAAAAATAAAAAATACTTCTTTTGATGAATTAAACCAACAATTGGGAATCGGGACAGTACTTACCGGTAGCTTATTAAAGAGTGAGCAAAACATACGTGTAATCGTTCAGCTCATTCATACAGAAGATAGCAGTATTCTATGGTCAAATACATTTGAAAAAAAACTCGACGATATATTTAAAATTCAAGATGATATTATCCAATCTACTGCAAATAGCCTTAAATTAAAACTGAGCACTTCTAACAGACCTTTGGATGTTAGCATTGAAGCATTTGATCATTATCTTAAAGGACGTTTCTTTTGGAATAAAAGAAACTCTGAAGATACAAATCGAGCAATAGTTTTTTTTCGAAAAGCAATAAAGCTATCGCCTAATTATGCGCAGGCTTATGTGGGATTGAGTGATGCTTATATTTTTCAATACGAGTATGGAGAATGGACCAGAGAAGAGGCCTACAGTAAAGCCGAGTACAATATTAAGCGCGCCTTAGAGATAAATGAAAACCTTGCGGAGGCCTACACCACTCAAGGACTAATTAGCATGAACCGAGGTTACTTCGATGAAGCTGAAAAGCAATTTAAGAAAGCGATAAGTATAAACCCGAATTATTCGACTGCTTACCACTGGTATGGCTTGTTATTAAATAACATCGGCCAGCATGAAAAAGCGCTAAAGTTACAAAGACACACCTTATCGCTTGATCCACTTTCTGCTATCGTACATCGAAATGTTGCTTTTACTTATATGCTGATGGGAGGTAAGGAGAATGCCACTGATCATTTTGAGCGTTCTTTGGAGCTTAGCCCAGACTTTTTTGGAGAGGAATTTTTAAGGCTCAATATTTACCCACTTAATCTTAACTCTGCCGAAAAAGCGATAAGATTTGCTTCAAAACATTACGACACTATACCTGAAACAGTACCTCACAAAATCACATTGGCACTATTGTCGCTAACCGCAAATTCACCGAAGAAAGCAAGCATATTTATAAAGCAAGCCGAACAGCTAATTCCCGACCATCCGAGAATTATAGATGCCAAAATAGCACTTTATGGCTATAACGAGGATTGGGAGAAAGTAATTAATCTTTTGCAGCAGAAGCTAGTTAAACAACCTTTAAATAATACTACCAAGTTTGAATTAGCTTATGCCTACTTTTTTTTCGAGCAATTCGAAAAGCTTGAAAATCATTTAGAAAAGCATTCAACTTCATTCAGATATGATTGGCGAATGCAACTACTGTCCAATATCAATTCTCGATTCCGTTTTTCAACAAAATTTGAAACCAAAAACTCTGTAACAGATGACAGAGCTTATGAAATCGCTAAACTAATCAGCGAAAACAAACTTAATGAAGCCGACTTAAAGCTTCGTCATATGATTAACCAAGGATATGTCGATGATTTTTCTCAGCAGTGGTGGACACTCGACAAAGATCCACTGTTCTCTCCTCTTCTTGAAAATGATGCATTAAATGATTCTAAGGACTCATTTAACCAAACAAAGGTGACACTAAAAGAACTTATGAACGAAGTCCCAACGACGTCTTTAATTATTAAACCTACACACTAATTAGATTTTTAGGCACAAATATATCGTTTTCGTTCAGATCGTAAATGGCGGTCGAATATTTCTTACACCTCAGTAAAAAGGACTATTTGAAAAATTGGGAGGGAGTTACAGAGAAGCCTGGCTATGTCTGTTCTCATATTTTTTAATCAACATTTGCCTTATTTAGACCAGTACAGTTGAATTTTTAATAGAAATTAATCAAGAGAAACTGCACCAACACAGCGAAGTACTAATACAAAAACTAGAGTAAAAACTATAAGTAATTTTTAACAATTTTAGCATTGAGTTGCATCGTCTCGTCATGAGAAAAGGCGCAGCCTTTAAACATTGGCTGCGCAAACTACAATTAGAAGCTAGACCTAGTTTATATCAACCTGTAAACGTCCGTCGGTCATACCTTTATAACCGTAAACCATGATGTACCAAACACCAGTCTCTGGATTTGAAACCGTAATCGTTTCGTTGGATCCCCACTTTATCGCTTTAAAGTCGGCACCGCCATAGTTACGAGTAGGCTCTTCACCCAACTTGACATACAAGTCTCCATCACCATCACCAGTTAATCTAATTTCTATCGATGACGCATTTTGGGGAACGGTGATGTGGAACATTTCTTCAACTTTACTACCCACAATAATTGGTGATTTAGCTACACCACTCTGTAGTTTAGAGGGATCACCTCCACTACTTGGGTCAGAAACATTAACCGTCTGAGTGAAAGAGTCTTGAGCGCCATGGTCATCAGTAACAGTTAGGGTAACTTGATAATCTCCTGCTTGTGAATATAGATAGCTGGGATTCTGCTCAGACGAACTATTTCCATCGCCAAAATTCCAATTCCAACTACCTATTTCCCCGTCAGGATCAAGACTTTGATCACTTAAGCTTACACTTAAATTGCTAGTGGTATAAATGAAATTAGCTTCAGGATTTTGGTTATCACCAGAGGTCGTTAAATTAACTTGTAAAGTCCCTGATGAAACTTCACTATACGCATAAACCATGATATGCCATTCACCTGCTTGGGGATTATTTACTGTGATTGATTCATTTGAACCATATCCAGAGGCCTTATAATTATAGCCGCCATAATTTCTTGTTGCTTGTTGACCTGATTTAACATAAAGATCTGCATCGCCGTTTCCAGAAAAATTAATTCCCATTGTTGTAGTACCAGCAGGTACATGAATTATGTAATGATTTTCATCTTTTGAAGCAATACCAATATTTGTTTTTGCCACGCCGTTAATGAGCTCCCAAGGATCTGCCGAAACATTCGATACACTCACGTTTTTAGAAGTAGAACTTTCTGCGCCTTGTTCATCGATAACCGTTAAAGTAACAGTGTAATCGCCTTCAGCTTGATAAGTATGAATTGGGTTTTGTTCTGTTGAACTTTGAGAATCACCAAAATTCCAACTCCAACTAATAATTGATCCATCGCTATCGGTGCTTGAGTCTGAAAATTCAACAGACAATCCAGTGCTAGCAAAACTGAAATCAGCATCAGGAAGCTGATTAACTTGACCTGCTACAACCTCGATCGAAACAGACTGAGTGTGACTACATAGCTCATTGGTTACTGTTAGAGATATTTCGTGTTGTCCTTCTGACAAACTTACAGATTCCTGTGCGCTATTAGCCAATAAACCGTCGAGATCGCTTCGCCATTCGTAAGTACTATTTCCAAAGGTCGAAGTAGACGAGGCGTCAAGCTCAATCAGTGAATCTTTAGAGAAAATCTGACCTGTAACGGGAGCATCAATAGCACTGAAAATCGTGCGTGACGCATCGTCAACTAATTCAAAATTTACTATTTCATTTTCATTAAGTTGGATACTTTTGTTACTTTGGGCATAACCACACGCGTCTACTTTAAGGTTCCAGCCGTCTTCAGCAATTCCGTTGAAATTATAGAGGCCGTTACTATCAGAAGTCGTTACTCTATTTACTGACATTTTCGAAACAGTGCTTAATTGAGTTGATTCTAAATAGCCTTTATATAGTGTTTTTGTAAGTTTAGCTTTTGTCTTTTTATTATTTAAACTTTGACTCTTTGCAGGTGTGACTTCAAGCGTAACTTCATCTTGATCGTGTGTTTCTCCTTCATATTCTAGTGCATTATCGTTTACTTCTATACTCTTTGCTTTAAGCTTTGATTCCATAGAAGGTGCTGATGAGCCACTAGAAACTAAAACACTGATCGAACCATCCTCATGTTCCTCTAAAAGTTGTACCGAAAGTTCATCTTCGTGGTATTGTTCCACTTCACCAATATTAAATGCAGCATCGTCGATTCGCGCTCGACAACTGTAATGAGTGTAGTCTGGAATTGTTCCCGGATGGCTGTCACGAATACGAGTAGGCCCACGAAGATTCATTCTTCCAGCCAAACTCGTATCATTAAAGTCAATTACGATCCCTACTTGACCTTCCATCGTGTCTGAATGAATTAAACCTTTATCAAAACCGATAGGTTGACGATTGGTTATAGTCCACCATTGACCAGCAGTGGAATGACTTACTGTAATGACTTGCGCCCCGTTATTAGAAGTCGAGTAAGGATACAAACGAACAGTTTGGCTTTGACCTGGTTTAATAGAGACATTTTCTAGTACTCCATTATTCCAGAAATATTTGTGATACCATTTCCACATCGTCCAAGGAACAGGTAATGAAGGTTGTTCTCCAAACATTCTAGCTGTGCACATTCCATCTTGGCCTTCACAAGGATCGACATACCCGGCTTCACAACTTTCCCCCCGAGGATCTGGCAGATATTGGTTTAATTTGTTGTACATTCCAATTCCCATAGTGCCCCATTTTCCTACTGTACCTAACGGTGTAGAAAGCTCATCACCACTATCACAAGTACCGCCGATATAGAGATCTTGAACCGCAGTTTCGCCCATTGAGTGAAACATTTCATGGATAATATTTCCAAGTGGAGAATATTCAGGAACTAATGCCTGAACAGGAGTTTTAATATTGGAAGTGACGTACTCTGAATTAAGCATAGAAACAGGATTCATATCGCATGAACTACCTGTAATGGATTTTGGCAATCCCGCAGTCATCACTACTACATGATCAATTTTATCATCTGCTCCGGGATCGTGATCCCAGCTAGCGCTTCGATCAAGTTTTGGATCATTATAATTCACTTTGGATTTTGATTTATGAACTACATAATCAACAATATCGTCTCGATCAGAATTTTCGTGCGGATACTGCAAAGTTGAATCTGTGACTTGCACTAAAGCATTGGCACCTTTCTTTAAATCTAGATGGCCATGTGACAATTGATAATAGAAATTTCGAACGGATGCTGCGCCAGGAGTATCGTCGAAAAACATCTGATCGGCCCATGCTTCATCATGATCCGGATGAAATTTTACATTTTCGAACTCCGCACGAAGTAGAACGACATAATCTTCACTAACTTTAACAGGCTTAACCGATAAATCTTGCACCAAGCTTTGGTTATTTATAAGGTTTAGGTTCATTCGATACTGGGTTGCAAATCCACTTTTCCAAACGCCAATAGTGTAAATTTCTGCGCCAAGGCCGACTAACTCGTAGTTGCCTTCACTATCGGTTATAGCTATTGCGGGAGATATGCCGCCAATTTCTGGCTTAACATCCACAAAAACTTGCGCCCCTGCAACCCCAGAACCGGTATCAGCATTAATAATGCGTCCAGAGATTACTTTACTCGATGACGCTTCTCGCAAAGTTATTTTTGCGTTCGTGATGATTTGTCCTGAATTCTTTGCTGATATTTGTCCTGTAATATCAAAACTTGCCGCCTGGATTGCAGACGCAATTGACATACTCAAAAAAGTAGTCGTTACCTTCATTAACTTCATATACTCCATCCCAATCTATAATTTTGTTATTAATAAGGGACGTTTAGAACTGGCCAGCCTGAACGCTTTTTGTGTGGCTATGTGATTTATGTTAAACGATAGCCCCTACCACGAATTCAGTTATAAATTGAATCTACCTTATTTCTCAAGAGGAGTTGGGAATATTTTAGGAAATTTTTAGGTTGAAAAAAGTCATAACCAATTAAATTTTAATTATTTATGTAGGTTACTTTAAAACTGACACTTTTTAGTAAACTGAGTGTTTATTTTGGTGTTTATAAGAGTATTTGAACTAAGAAGTTACTAATTAGCAACTGCTTATTTGGCGAAAATATGTATACTTTTAATAACCTCTGATCTACATCAAGAAAAACCTTAGACAAGAATTTTATAAGGGTAATTTGGGCTTTAAACTTTCAATGGTTTTTAGTTCGCAAATAAACATCAACAATTTTAAAGAAGATAGAAAGGGTTTATCGTTTTATAGACGAATGAATGTGTTTGTATGATTCATAAACAAATTTTGCGCAACTCTCTATGTGAGGAGTTACAGCAACGCCATTCCTGCGTTAAACTTGTCCAAATAGTAAGAACATTTATTATTTGATTTAGCACAAACTACATATATCCCGTGAGATGTAATTTCAGGCTCAATAATAAACTCTAACTGATTTCTCTCCTCTCGACTAAACCTAGTTTGCAGCAAAATAGCTCCAACTGATGGATCAACAGCGAAAAGGTCAATTCTTCTTTTTAATAGTTTTCCAATATTATGCTCGTCTGTGGCTGCTTCTTGAATCATAAGTTGTGATTTTAAATCATCGAACGCATTCCCGTGACTGTAGCCACGGGTGATCCCAATTTGATAGGACTTCAAATCATCTAAAGTTTTCCATAAAATATTACTATCTCTCCTAGTCAAAAAAACACTTGAACTCACTGTAATTTTATCAGAAAACAACCACTTAAATTCTCTATCATTATTACGAACCCAACCAAAAGAGACTGCACCTCTATTATCAACGT
>CAYZOE010000112.1:0-14287 GCA_964479805.1 uncultured Pseudoalteromonas sp.
GCCATTTTCTCTTCTTCCGTGCCGGGAAGAAAACCAATGCTCTCTGCGATTTCAGGCGTATTACGAGTAACAATTACTTTGTCATAGACCTTCTTCTCAATCACCATCTCCAACGCACAGGCCAAAGCGAGGAGAGTCTTACCGCACCCGGCTGGGCCTGTCAGAATGACCAACTCTATTTCCGGGTCTAACAAGGCATCAAGTGCCATGCCTTGATAAATATTTTTCGGTGAAACGCCCCAAGCTTGTTGGTGCACAAGACGCTCTACGCCGAGATCTTTTAAAGTGATATGTTGACTGTCATATCCAACTACTCGGGCTGCAAAGTGGTCTGTTTCATCAACGATGTACTCATTGCAAAATACGTCTTCTATGCGTTCTTTGGGTATATGGTGCAACGTATAGCGCCCTTTCTGCTCTGAGCTACATTCGCCAACACTTTGCCAAAAGTCGCCTTGGAACTTTTTAAAGCCCGTACTGAGCAACTTAATATCGTCAATAAGTTGGTCTGTTCGATAGTCTTCTACAAACTTCAGTCCTGCCCCCTTTGCTTTGAGGCGCATATTAATATCCTTAGTAACCAGCACAACCTTGGTATTTTTATGTTGCTGCTGTAAATGAATTGCACAATTAATAATCCTGTGATCATTTTCATTTCCAGGCAAACCAGACACATTATCTGGAAATAAATGGTCATTGATAATCACAAGGCGACCACAATTATCACAGTTGTGCTCTCCAGTTGTGTTAGGGAGCTTTACCCCTTCTAACATTTGCTCAGGGGAAGCATCTCTTAAAATATCTTCAAGACCGCGAATGGCAACACGTGCATCACGGCTTACATCACGTTTTCTATCCTTAATATGATCAAGCTCTTCTAAAACCGTCATGGGGACGACTACATCGTGTTCTTGGAATGAGAGATATGCGAGGGGTTCGTGGAGTAGTACGTTAGTGTCGAGCACGTACATTTTTTTATCGACATCTTGAGCTTTTACCATAGCATCTTCCTATCGTTGCATTGATACCGCGACAGTCATGACTTTTGATGACGTTGCCATCAAAAACTCATGGCCACACTGTTAGTTTAGCCTATCTGTCATAAAAGTCTGTTTTATGACAAAAATAGACTGATGTTTGTCTTTAAGTCATGAATTTTGTTCAAACCCAATATCAATCCACCATTCAATTCTCTTCACGAAATCAGAAGATTTCGACTATCTTAAAAGGCAGTCATTTATCTGCGCGCTACTAAATCCCCAAAAGCATAAAATTGCCTGAGAAACAAGATTGAATAGGCCCTTGCTTACGGTTAACATAGCCGCCTTTTTTCTGCTAAGTCGAGACAAACATGAATTTTTCCTTAGGTCAGCGCTGGATCAGTGATACTGAATCAGATTTAGGATTAGGTACCATCGTAGCTTTAGAGGGGCGACAGCTTACGATTTTATTCCCTGCCAGTGGAGAAAACCGCGTTTACTCAGTACAAGAAGCACCGGTTACCCGTGTAATTTTTAATCCCGGTGATGTTATTCGAAGTGTCGAAGAGTGGGAACTAGAGGTTGAAACCGTTGAAGAGCAGAATGGCATTCTGAGCTATCACGGTATTCGCCTTGATACAGAAGAAAAAACCACGTTAAAAGAAACGTTTTTAGACCATTTTATTAAATTTAATAAGCCGCAAGATCGCTTATTCGCTGGTCAAATTGACAGATTCGACCGTTATACGTTGCGCTATAACACATGGCAGCACCAGTTCGCCCGTCAACAATCACATTTAAAAGGTTTGATTGGCCAACGTGCTAGCCTCATTCCACATCAGTTATATATTGCTGATGAAGTGGGCCAACGTCACGCGCCACGTGTTTTACTTTCAGATGAAGTTGGTTTGGGTAAAACCATTGAAGCCGGCATGATTTTACATCAGCAAATTTTAACTGGCCGTGCCAGTCGAGTGCTAATTGTTGTACCTGAAAACCTTCAACACCAATGGCTGGTTGAAATGATGCGTCGTTTCAACTTGTACTTCTCTATCTTCGATGAAGAACGTTGTGACGAAGCTTTTGCCGACTCTCCAAATGTATTCGAGACTGAGCAACTGGTATTAGTCAGTCTTGAATTCATCACTAAAAAACGCCGTTGGTTTGAACAAGCAACCCTTGCTGATTGGGATCTAATGATCATCGATGAAGCGCACCACTTAACAGTAACTAAAGAAAAGCCAAGTACAGAATACTTACGTATTGCTGAGCTTAGCCAAGATATTCCAGGCTTAATTCTTCTTACAGCAACGCCAGATCAACTTGGCCACTACAGCCACTTTGCTCGTCTACAGCTGTTAGACCCAGATCGCTTCTACGATTACGATGCTTTTGTTGAAGAGGAAAGCCACTATAAAGAAGTTGCTGATGCCGCTAACCAGCTGTTACAGCTAGGTGAATTAGATGAAAAGAATCAGACGACTTTAAAGACTCTGTTAAAAGAAACTGACATCACTGAATTACTAGCCAAAGCGCAAAGCGGTGATGACGCAGCAAAACAAGAGATCTTGTCGATGCTATTAGACCGACACGGTACAGGTCGTATCTTATTCCGTAATAGCCGCAGTGGTATTGATGGTTACCCAAGCCGTAAATTATATAGCTACCCGGTTGAGTTACCTAAGCAATACAAAACCGCAATGTCTGTGATGGGTAATATGGGTGGTATTCAAACGCCTGAAAAGTCTGCATTACGCGCCCTATTCCCTGAAAAAATCTTCCAAGAGTTTGAAGGCGCAGGTAGTAGCTGGGCAGGCTTTGACCCACGGGTTGAGTGGTTGATTGCAAAACTTCAAGAGCTTAAGCACGAAAAAGTGTTGTTGATCTGTGCCGAAGCACAAACCGCAATTAGCCTTGAACAAATTTTACGTGAACGCGAGGCCATTAAGTCGGCAGTTTTCCACGAAGGCATGAGCATTGTTGAACGTGACCGTGCAGCCGCTTACTTCGCCGACGAATACGACAGCGCCCAAGTGTTATTATGTTCTGAAATTGGTTCTGAAGGCCGTAACTTCCAATTCTCACATAACATTGTGTTGTTCGATTTACCGCTCAATCCAGACTTACTAGAGCAGCGTATTGGCCGTCTTGACCGTATTGGTCAGAAGTTCGATATCAACATTCATGTGCCTTACTTTGAAAATACCGCGCAAGAAGTGTTATTGCGTTGGTACCATGAAGGCCTAGATGCATTCGAAACCACCAGCACAACAGGTCAGCTTCTTTACAAAGAGTTCAGCGATGACTTATTAGAGTTTATCAGTGAGCATAACTGTGACGAAGAAGGACTAGACCCACTTTTAGAGCAAGCTGCAAAGCAAAACGCACAGCTGCGTAAACAAATGGAGCAAGGTCGTGACCGTTTATTGGAGCTGCACTCGAGTGGTCAGGGTAAATCAGATGCTTTAGCTGCTGAAATTGAACAGCTTGATGATGATGTTGTGCTACCAGCTTACATGATTAATGTATTTGATATGTTTGGTGTCAACCAAGAGGATAAAGGCGAAAACACCATTATCCTGAAACCAACTGAGCACATGCTAAACCCATCTTTCCCATGTTTACGTGATGATGGCATTACGGTAACGTTTGACCGTGCAACTTCTCTTTCACAAGAAGATGCGCAATTCATCAGTTGGGATCACCCTATGGTACAAGGCACCATGGATATGATCTGTGACGATGACTTTGGTTGTGCTTCTGTGGCACTACTGAAAAACAAAAAGCTTCCAGCAGGGACCTTCTTTGTTGAGTTAATTTTTGTCGCTGAAGCCTCTGCACCAAAAGCGTTACAAGTGGGTCGCTTCTTTCCACCGACACCGATTCGCGTATTGCTTGATAAAGCAGGTAATAACTTAGCTGAGAATGTTGCTTTTGATGCATTCAACAACCAACTTTCGGCAGTTGGTCGCCAAACGGGAAGCAAATTGGCAAATGCGTTACAAGCTGCAATACACCCACTCATTAATCAAGCAAATGAATTAGCCGGTGCTGAGTTAGTTACGCTAAAAGCGGCGGCACAAGAAAAAATGCAAACGTCGTTAAACGAAGAGCAAGGTCGTCTTGTCGCACTAAAAGCCATCAATCCGAATATTCGTGATGAAGAAATTCAGGTATTCGAGAAGCAAAAAGCGCAGCTCGATGAGTTCATTGAAAAAACACAATTGAAGCTCGATGCGATCCGTTTAATTGTGGTCTCGCACTAAATTATCAGTGAGGTCAGCCAATGGCTGGCCTCTATTTCTTCCCTGCTTAAACTTCCTACAAAACTTTCAAACAGGTATTACTGCCTCTTCAAAAGCTCAAGAATATGTTGGACAAGCAGAAAGTTGATGATTTCTCATCGTAAATTTACCTTTTACTGTTTACCCTATCCAGATACAACTTTATTATGCTTTTAACAATATTCTCAATCACATGAGACTGACAACAAACTTCTGGGGATGGGCGATGATTTTTCAAACTAAAAAAGCACGGGCAAATATCATCAAAGTTTTATTTGAATCTGGGTTAATCGTATTTAGTGTACTGTTAGCTTTATTTTTAAGTGAAATGCATTCGCAAGTTAAAAAAGATCAAGAAAGAGTGCGCGCTTTACAACTAATCAAAGCAGAGCTCACCGCTAACAAAGTACTATTAGAGCAATGGCAGCCTTACCATAGGGAAATTTTAAAACGTGTTGAGTTAGCAATATCTTCTCCATCATTGTCCGTAGAAATCACTGAACAACGTAATTTTATTTTAACACTTATGCCAAATGGCTTGGTGCAAGAAATGTTACGAAATGCAGCTTGGGATGCACTCAAACAATCTGGCATATCATCAAATATGCAAATTGAAACCATTTCCTCTTTAGCTGCGTTGTATAATTTACAAGCCGTCAGTATAGAAGCTACATTATTTCGTTTGAGTGATATTTTTTATACACGAGAGTCAGTTGGAAAAGGTAACCTAGAAGAAACCCTCTATTTAATGAGAAATTTACTCCAAGAGCTTATAGCTCAAGAGCAATTCATGATTGAGATTTATGAGGAAGGAATTACTGACATAAGTGAACAGCTTAACCGCTAGCATTAACTTTAATCTCCAATGGTTAGATACTAGCAGGTTTTACCTTCCGATATTTAAACCATTGTAGATATTTTTCTGTCTCTATTAAGAATATATGATATAACTTTTGCCCAATTTTAAAGTGAAAATAACAAACATCCAAAGGAATACCATGCACTCTTTGCAGCAGTCAGAAAATTCGAATGATGTGCCTGTTGTTCTTGCACTTGTCACCGCTATGCTATTTTGGGGGGCGAGTTGGATCTCAGGAAAAATTATTGCCGATATGGCACCTGCAAAACTCACTGTTTTTTACCGCTTAGCATTAGCCACAGTCAGTATGCTTCCCATTCTTTTTTTTGTACATAAGTTGAAACTGGTAAAATTACGTTTTTCTCAGCCTGCAATGTTATGGTCTCTACCTGCAGGACTACTACTTGCTGGGTATAACCAACTATTCTTTCTTGGTTTACATGATGGCTTACCCGGTAAAGGGGGTATGTTGGTGACTACCATAAATCCCATTATGACCTTTGCATTAGCAGCAATTTTTAATCAACAAAAATTTAGGCCTTTGCAGCTAGTAGGAATGTTATTAGGCCTTACTGGTGGCATGATGATGATTGAGATTTGGCACTTTGACCATCAACAAGTATTTGCTTCTGGTAACTTATTTTTTATCCTCGCTGCATTAAGCTGGGCATTTTTAACCTTAGTCAGCCAACGCGGAACGCAATTTGCCGACTTTATGACTTTCAGTGCTTTAATGTATTTATGGGCAAGTATACTGAGTTATATTTTCGCTGTTGAACATTCCCCTCTCAGCTCTATTTCACATTATCCTGCCTTGTATTGGCAACATATGTTGTTTTTATCTGTGATTGTCGTCAGTATCGCCACCAGTGTGTTCTTTTTGGCTAATCAGAAGATTGGACCAAGTCGATCTAGCTCTTTCATCTTTGTTGTTCCCGTTACGGCTATGGGATTATCAGTATGGTACTTTGACGAAACCATCCCATTAAGTGTTGCGTTTGGAGGTGCATTTGCGCTTGCTGCTGTCTACCTAATCAATACCAGCAAACAATAGGTGCCTATTTCATTAAGATTACTCATAGAGTTAGGTTGAGTTTTATGTATTTGAACTCTAAACTTATCAAGGTTTATCTCATAATTGGGTAAGCATCTATTCGGCGTTGGCAATTTTGTTGTCAGCAAACGAATCAACCAAAATTGCGTTTACCAAACAATAATAAAAAACATGACTGGCCTTGGGCCTCTGGAGCTATGTGTGAAGTTTAAACACAAGATTATAGTCATATCCTCGCTGGTACTATTACTCGCACTTACTGTGCTATCTGTGAAACAGTATTTCTCCCTCAAAGATAATCTTGAAACACAAGTTGAGCAAAGTGTCTCAGAAATCATTCAAGGGATCAGCAATACGGTTACTGCACAAATGCAAGGTAGTGCGGATCTTGCAAGCTTAACCACTGACTTAGTTGCCGAAGTAGGGAGTTTGGACGAAGCAGCCCCTCTATTAGGCCAGAGCAAGTTACAGCAAGAATTTATTTTAATTGGCTATGGCGAAGAGCGCACAGGCAAATATGTTGCTAGCGACCCAAGCTGGAACCCAGGTCCAACATGGGACCCAAGAAAGCGTCCTTGGTATCAGGATGCTAAAAATGCTAACAAGCTTATTGTTACCGCCCCATACGCAGATTCTGTATCAAAAGAAATTCTCGTATCAATTGGTACGCCTGTTAAAAAGTCAGGTCAATTTCATGGCGCTATATTCTTTGATGTGAGTCTAGCTAAGCTTAGCAATATGATTAACTCATTCAATCTTTTTGACGCAGGCTTCGCCTTTATGGTGAGTAAAGACGGTACCATTATTTCTCACCCGAATAGTAAATTAAATGGTGAGAAAGCCTCTAAGTTCTTAGGCAATACCCAGTTTAGACAAACCATGCAAAGCATAGTGCTCAATGGTAAAGAGCACATTTTGGTGTTTCAACAAGTAGATGGCTTTGATTGGCTAGTTGGGGTGGCGCTAGAAAAAGACAAAATATTTGCTGCTATTGATAATCTTACCAGTGACTCTCTGACCTTCACTATTTTATTTGTAATTATTGGTGTTGTACTGCTTTCTGTCGTGATAAATATTCTTCTAAAACCACTTGAAGATATTAATGAAGCAATGGCAAACATTGCTAAAGGTAATGCGGATCTTACTGCGCGACTAAACACTGACAGTGATCCTGAATTTGCCGAACTGGCAGAAAACTTCAACTTATTTACTGCACGATTGCAGGGCATCATTGAACAAACTCAAAGCCTAGGCCGTGAAATTTTAGCTGATGCCAAACAAGCCTCTAAAGATGCGAATAAATCTCGTCAGGACATTTCGCGTCAAGTAAATGCGTTAAGCGCTTTAGTTGAAGCAACTGCAAGTATGTCAGATACTGAACAACGTGTAGCTAACACAGCTCAAGAAGCCGCTTCAGCGATTCAAAATACTGATACAGCAGCACAAGATGGTCAAAAAGTCGTCTCTGATACCACTAGTTCAATCACACAACTTTCAGAACAAATCACAGATGCTGTAAACGTTGTGAATGAGCTTGAAATCTCTACCAGTGGAATAGAACAGATCCTATCTGTGATCAATGGCATCGCAGAGCAGACTAATCTACTAGCACTGAATGCAGCGATCGAAGCAGCCCGTGCCGGTGAATCAGGTCGTGGCTTTGCGGTGGTTGCTGACGAGGTAAGAACGCTCGCACAGCGTACACAAGAAGCAACCACAGAGATCAAATCGATGATTGATCAACTTCAAGCAGGTGCAATGAGTGCTGTGCAAGTGATGAAACAAAGTCAGCAAGTGGTACAAACGACGGTTGGTAAAGCCGATGAAACCAAACATGCCCTTGATGCTATTCGTGACTCAATTGCACATATTGTTGATTTAAATATGCAAATCGCCAACATGCTGCATGAGCAAAGGCAAGTAGTCACGGACGTCAATGACAATGCTTCTGAAATTCGTATTATCTCAGATACTGTGCTTTCTCAAGCCGAGAATGTTGATCAAACCATGCAATCGCAGTTTGATAAAGTCGCACATCAAGAAGATATGCTTGAGCAGTTTAAAGTCTAGTAAAGCGAACAAACGTTAAAGTGTTAAACAGACCCTTTTGGGTCTGTTTTTGTATGTGAAGTTAACTCGCTTATTGCTGCTTGCTTAAGGTAGAATAGCGACCTTGCTTAAAATGAGATATCACCGTGCTACTTAACTATACTCCCCCACTAGACCCTTACTTAGATATTCTGTATCAAGATGATGATATGTTGGTCATCAACAAGCCTAGTGGGCTGTTAACAGTACCTGGTAAAGATCCCAAACATGCAGATTGTGCAATATCTCGTGTAAATCGTGTTTTCCCAAATGCACGAATTGTGCACCGCTTAGATATGGCGACCTCGGGCGTGCTGTGTCTAGCTATGCACAAAGAGGCGCATCGTTTTTTAAGCATTCAATTTCAAGATAGATTAACCAACAAGTATTACATCGCTCGTGTTCATGGAAAATTAGCGCAGCCTACAGGCTCTGTTAATTTACCCTTGACCTGTGATTGGCCTAATAGACCTAAACAAATGGTGTGTCATGAAAGTGGTAAGCCATCACTGACTCATTATGAGGTGTTAGCGCATGAGGCAGATGCAACACGTGTGAAACTCACTCCTATCACGGGTCGTTCACATCAGCTACGCGTTCATATGCTATCACTGGGTCATGTGATTTTAGGTGACAGGTTATATGCAAAAGATGAAGCACTGGCGGCAGCAAACCGTTTACAGCTGCATGCTGAGATGTTGCAAATTGCACACCCTCGCACTGAAGAGATGATGACTTTTACAACGCCAGCACCTTTTTAATAAAATAGCTGCAGATAATCTTTCAGCTATTTTATGTTTTGACTGTAACAGCTAAATTACCAAACTACTGCTTGAACAGATCAAGTGCACTGGCTGTCATGGCTCTTACGCCCGTATGGACTGCAAGTTCATAATCTGGTGCAAACTTGCTCGAGTGTAATGAAGGTAGAGGCTCACCACTTTGCATTGCAGCTTGATAGCTGCTTGGCTCAACCCCACCTAGCCAGAAAATGGTAATTGGAATGTTTTCTTCGGTACGGCCAAATAAACCAAAGTCTTCGCCCGCCATAACAGGCTCTGCTTTAACAACCTGCGAGTCACCTAACTCCTGTTTAATGCTCTTTGTCATACGAGTTGCAAGTTCAGGGTTATTATAAGTTGATGGAATAGACTCAGATTCATGTACCAGCACTTCAGGATAAAGCGACTCTTCTAACCCAGCACTTTGCGCAATGCCAGCAGTTAATCGCTTGATCGCCGCAATTTGTTGCTCGCGAACCGCAGGATCATACGAGCGTAACGTTAGCTGCAACTTCACTTCATTTGAAATAATATTGTGTTTTGAGCCACCGTGAATTGAACCGACTGTGATAACAGACGGCTTAAGCGGTGAAATCTCACGGCTGGTAATGGTTTGTAGACCTAAAACAATGCGAGATGCTAATACCACAGGGTCGATAGTGGCATGTGGGTAAGCGCCATGCCCGCCTTTACCTTTGACTGAAATATCCACCGAATCTACGTTTGCTAAGGCATACCCTGGTGCGATTGCAACTTGCCCAGCAGGGATCGACGCACTGGTATGTAAACCCAACACATAGTCAGGTTTTGCAAACTGCTTAAATAAACCTTCTTTGATCATCGCTTTGGCACCGCCACCGACCTCTTCAGCAGGCTGAGCAACCATCATCAGCGTCCCTTGCCATTGATCTTTATGCTTCATAAGCTGCTCAGCAGCGCCTATCATACTAGTCATGTGAATATCGTGAGCACAGCCATGCATAACGCCGATCTGATTATTATGCTTATCTAATACTTTTACTTTTGACGCATACGGTTTACCTGTTTCCTCTACAATAGGAAGGGCATCTGTATCAGCGCGGATCATCACTGTTGGCCCGTTGCCGTTTTTATATAAACCAACCACGCCAAAACCACCCACGTTGCTAGTCACGTCAAAGCCAAGCAGTTCTAGCTCTTTGGCCAAACGTTTGCCTGTTTGCTCTTCTTGATAGGACAACTCTGGATTCTGGTGCAGGTGTAAATAAAGCTGATTGAGTTTAGGTAAGCTTTGTTGAACCGATTTATCTAAATCTAGGGCGTGAATATTAGCACTGAGTAATAAGGCTACGCTGAGAGTCAGTTTTTTCATTTTTTGTTTTTATCTTGTGTATTAAGTGAGCATTAAACTTATCAGTTTGAGTCGCTTTTCGCCAATAGCAACTGGTCTATACTCACTTTAGAAACTGATAGCACGTAATTAGTTAAGTGTGCTCAGCATCACACCAGATACTGTACTTATTGCCTAGCCATAAACAAAAATTGAAGAAATACCCGACTCTCAACATAATGATCCCGCCCGCCAGTGCTGGCTGACTTATTAAGCCTAGTAAACAGAATAAATAACCACTTACCTGTGTGGTAAGTAAATAATGCCCCAACTGTCGCACATTTTGACGGCGTTAAATTGAGATAATTTAAAGCAAACCAACATCTAACCCACAGTGGCGCAGCTTGCCATAACTCTTCTTGTGTTTTCATATCTAACCTCGTTTTTTGCAATGTATCTACATTCACTTCCAAAACAGAGGCAAGGCATTTTAATGATTCCAAACTGGCATTATGACCACTTTCAATTCGCTGAATTGTACGAACATTGAGACCAGACATTTCAGCTAACTGCTCTTGGGTTAAGTGTCGACTGACTCTTAATTGTTTTAAAACCATTATTTCTTGTTTCCTTGCTTCCAACGAGATCACTATGAACAAGGTAAAGCAACTCAACCACGACTTTTACCCGACATGAAATTTTATCTTTATAGTTCAGATCATTAGCTAATACGATTAGCCATTAAAAAAGCCCGCAATTGCGGGCTTTCAAAACTTAAATGCTTACTCTGAGCTTTCTGAAGAGACCTCTTCAATAGGCTCCGCTTTGGTAAACTCAATTTCGTATTCATCAACACGCTGAAGCCCTCTTGGTAATTTATTACCACGACGACCACGTTCACCATAGTAATGTTCTAAATCACTTGGCTTAAGGGTTAGTTTGCGCTTACCAGCATGTAATGTAACCGATGCTCCATCTGGCACACACGCAAGTACTTTTACAAATTCTTCACGCGCTTGTACTTTCGCACTTGGAATAGAAATGATCTTATTACCTTTACCTTTAGCCAGTTTTGGCAAATCACGAAGTGGAAAAATAAGCATTCGACCTTCATTTGAAATTGCCATACAACGATCGGTTGCAACATCATTCACAGAGATAGGTGCAATGAGCTCAGCTCCTTTTGGCACAGTTACTAGCGCTTTACCATTTTTATTCTTACTGACTAAGTCATTAAAGCCAGTAATGAAGCCATAACCGCCATCAGTTGCCATCAAGTAAAGCTCTTCTTCTTCACCCATCACCACATGTTCAAATGTCGCGCCGCCCGCTAAGCTAAAGCGACCAGTCATTGGTTCACCTTGACTTCTGGCTGACGGTAAGCTGTGGGCATCAGTCGCAAACGCGCGCCCAGTACTGTCTAAGAATACGGCTGGTTGGTTGCTCTTACCCCTTGCCGAGGCTTTATATTCATCACCTGATCGATAGTTCAAGCCTTCTGCATCAATATCATGACCTTTAGCAACACGCGCCCAACCTTTTTCAGAGAGTACAACAGTCACAGCTTCTGAAGGAATTAAGTCTTTTTCACTTAACGCTTTTGATTCACCACGCTCAACCACTGGCGAGCGACGTTCATCGCCATAGAGCTCTGCGGCTTCTTGAATTTCTTTTTTCATCAAAGTAGACATACGACGCTCCGAGCCAAGCGTAAGCTCTAGCTTGTCACGCTCTGCCGCAAGTTCATCCTGCTCGCCTTTGATTTTCATCTCTTCTAACTTCGCTAAATGACGAAGCTTTAGATCAAGAATAGCTTCAGCTTGCTTGTCTGATAATCCAAAGCGCGACATCAACTCTGCTTTTGGATTATCTTCATTACGGATAATTTCAATGACTTCATCGATGTTTAAGAAGGCAATCATTAAACCTTCTAAAATATGCAGTCGAGCTAACACTTTATCTAAACGATACTGCAAACGACGACGTACTGTTTCACGGCGGAACACAAGCCATTCCGCTAAGATTGAGCGTAAATCTTTAACTTGCGGTCTGCCATCCAAGCCAATCATGTTTAAGTTAACACGATAGCTTTTCTCTAAATCTGTGGTTGCAAATAAGTGCGCCATCAGAGGATCGACTTTAACTCGATTTGAACGAGGTACAATCACAATACGTGTTGGGTTTTCATGATCTGATTCATCGCGAAGGTCTGCAACCATAGGCAGCTTTTTCGCTGTCATCTGCGCTGCAATTTGCTCTAATACTTTAGCGCCCGAACACTGATGCGGTAAAGCAGTGATCACCACTTCTCCTTGCTCTTCAGTGTAAACCGCACGCATTTTTATTGAGCCTTTACCCGTGGTGTAGATTTTCTGAATATCCGCTTTTGGCGTGATAATTTCAGCATCAGTTGGGTAGTCAGGTGCTTGAACGAGCTCTAACAACTCTTCCAAGGTTGTTTTTGGTTTATCAAGTAATGTACAACAGGCAGAAGCTAACTCTCGAACATTATGTGGCGGAATATCTGTCGCCATACCTACCGCAATACCCGTTACGCCATTAAGTAATATATGAGGTAAACGCGCTGGCAGCACTTGAGGTTCGTTCATGGTGCCGTCGAAATTAGGAGTCCAATCAACTGTACCTTGACCAAGTTCTTTTAATAGCACTTCTGAGAATTTAGATAATCGGGCTTCAGTATAACGCATGGCCGCGAAAGACTTAGGGTCGTCCGCAGCACCCCAGTTACCTTGACCATCAACGAGCGGGTATCGGTATGAGAACGGCTGCGCCATTAATACCATGGCTTCGTAACACGCGCTGTCACCGTGAGGGTGGTATTTACCCAGTACATCACCAACTGTACGTGCTGATTTTTTATACTTAGCAGCAGCTGAAAGACCCAGCTCACTCATCGCATACACAATACGACGTTGCACTGGCTTTAAACCATCACCAATATGCGGCAGTGCACGGTCCATGATCACGTACATGGAATAATTGAGGTAGGCGTCTTCGGTAAAACGCCCCATAGTTTGTTGTTCTATGCCCTGTAAGGACAAGGTTTGCGGATCTGTCATATCGCGCCCTATTGTTATTATCTTTATACGCTTTCATTGATTGAAATGAACAAAACGTACAAAGCCGCTAACGATTATATCGTTTAGCGGCTACTCAATTTTAAAATCTATTCTTAAACTTCGGCTCTGTCGCCATGCTCTTCAAGCCATGATTTACGGTCACCCGAGCGCTTTTTCGCGAGCAGCATATCCATCATTTCAATGGTGTGCTCTTCTTCGTCTAGCGTCAGCTGTACCAGACGGCGCGTATTTGGATCCATAGTCGTTTCACGTAACTGCATTGGGTTCATCTCACCCAGACCTTTGAATCGCTGTACGTTCACTTTACCGCGTTTTTTCTCGGCTTCAATTCTATCTAAAATACCACGCTTTTCGTCTTCATCGAGTGCGTAATAAACTTCTTTACCAATATCGATTCGGAATAGCGGCGGCATTGCCACATAAACATGACCCGCTTTAACTAAGGTTGGGAAGTGCTTAACAAATAGCGCACACAAGAGTGTTGCAATGTGTAATCCATCCGAATCAGCATCAGCAAGAATACAAATTTTACCATAGCGCAGGCCCGATAAATCAGTTGAATCAGGATCGATACCCAAAGCCACTGAAATATCATGTACTTCTTGAGATGCTAGAATTTGCCCTGATTCGACTTCCCAGGTATTCAAAATTTTACCGCGCAGCGGCATGATGGCTTGAAATTCTCGGTCTCGGGCTTGCTTCGCAGACCCGCCCGCCGAGTCACCCTCTACTAAGAATAGCTCTGAGCGCTCCGTTTCACTGCCTGAACAATCGGTGAGTTTTCCCGGTAATGCAGGACCTGATGTAACCTTTTTACGCACCACTTTTTT
>CAYZOE010000113.1:0-14285 GCA_964479805.1 uncultured Pseudoalteromonas sp.
GTCATTTGAGAGGTTGTGAGCTGTTATGCTTGCACCAGCTATGCTTGTGGCATTGGCATTATCTGTGCCTTTGCCCATTTTAGTGACTTTACGACTAGGGTTTTCAGGCTTTTTCAAAGTGACAATAAATAATAATGTACTTAATGCCGCAGTCGCTATCGCATACTTCCAAGTGCCTGAAATAATGCCTAAAATGATAGCCAGTACAAAACCTACTAGTGCTAAAATGCGAAGAAATAGCTGCATTGTAAGCTCCTTTTATACCAATCATCTTAATTAAGTGACGATTTTAAGAATTGGTATTTTTATTAAAAATAAGCTTTTATTATTTATATAACGAAAAGCAAACTGATACCAACTTGCGCTATTTTTTGCGCAATGTAAAGTGTCAATGAGATTTACAGGTGTGCAATAATCTCTAAAAAAACCTTTTCTACCATCTAAAATAAGCGACCAACTTCGTTTACACGAGTCATTTCTATCGCACCACGCTTTTGCATAGTTATATACAAAGTACGACCATCTTTGCCACCAAATGCGACATTGGTTGGATGCTGACCTTTTAAAATGATGGTCTCGAGTAATAAACCTGTCGGTGAAACAACCGCTACCAGCCCTGCTCCGTAACGTGCTATGTAAAGATTGCCCTGCTTATCGCTGCGCATTCCATCTAAACCAAAGTCAGTGAAACTTATCAGCAATTGCTTATTAGAAATATTGCCCTCCTCGTCTAAGTCATAGCGCCATACCTTACGCTGCACGCTTTCGTTCACATAAAGGGTTTTATTATCGGGGCTAACTTCAATGCCATTAGTCGTGCCCATATTCTCCTCTAATAAGGTGACTTGACCATCTTGGGTGATCCGCCATAGATTACCTGTGCTATTCGCCCAGTTTGGATCGCTTGCAAACAAAATACCTTTATCTGTAATGGCAATGTCATTTGGTTGATTCATTCGACTGTCATGAGCAAATACGCGAACCAAATTCGATACGTCTTTGCCTTGTTTCAGAGCATCTGCTGACACGGTTAAAATATTATGATTCACGTAATCTGCGATAAACATATTACCTGCGCTATCAAATCGAATGCCATTGCCTATTGAACCGTTTGCGAGTGTAAGCAAAGTATCGACCTGATTTTGTTCACTCACTCGCCCTACCGTGCCTTGTTTTTGATAATTAACCGCATACAGCACCCCGCTTTCATCTACAGCTGGGCCTTCTATACCTTGAGTAAAAACACCACCAAGTACAAAGTCTTGCGTGTTATATTTTGTTGCTGAAACTTCATTTGCAGCAGCACTAAAAGCTGTATAGAACAATAAACTAGAGAAATAAATGGCTTTCATGGTTTTCCTTAAGCTTGATTTAACTTTGTTGTTGTAATGCAGCACAGTGTAAAAATAACTGACGGACGGGGTAAATGCCGGCAATAACTAATTCATCTGTTAACGCTTGTAATTCGAGTAAGCGCTCATCCAGTTTTGCTGTCTGTTGCTTGCCCTCACAAACCTCAATGGTGCGTTGCGTATAATCGACAAAGCGTTTGAGGTTTTCATAGGTTGTTTGTAAAGGCTTTAACTTTTCGCTCTTTGCCAACAAACCTTGCTCAGCATTTAAAGCTCGCTGCCATTGTCCAAGTCGCTGTTCAATGTGTGTCATCGCGCGTGCATTGCCAGCAATATATGCCTTCACTTGCGCTTTTAAGAAGCGTAACTCTTTACTCTCTACGGCTAAAAAATCCACAAACAAATCTAAAGGCGCTCGCTGATGGTACTCATCGTTCAGATGTTTAATGTGATGGCGAGTGTAGTAATGACTTGGTTCAAGCAATAGAGCCAGTGCGTTCAAAAATGCCAAAGTTTCATGCTGCTGTTGCTGTGAAAGGTTTTTAGAAATTAACCCCGCCCAACCAGCTTGTTGCTGAATGTCGTGTTGAAGCCCAACAACTTGGTCAGCGTACTCACTGATTGCATCTAATCGTGCATACATATTGTTCGACTCATTCACTTTAGCTGGTGACCAAAGGCGTTCAGCAATAGCGAATAGTCTCGGCCATATCCGTACATCTATGTTGTCTTTGGTGATCATTTCACTCCACATAGTGGCCTCACCTCCTAAGATCAAGGCTTGCTGATTTGGCAAAAGCGCGGGGGCTAGAGTTATCTGTTTGGGCGTTGTCAATTCGCTCATAGTAAAGGGGTATCGACTATTACCGATTAGAACGAAACCGCTATTTTTTTCTAAATCAAACTCAAAACTCAATGGTCCCATCCAGCTATCAAATTGGGCAACAAGGTGTTGAACCAGATCAAATGCAGTCTCTCGTTTTGCTAGTTGATGGTGGTTGTTGTTTAACTTAATTAGTATTTGCTCGCCAAGGATCAATAGTTCGCCCCGCACAGGATTCCCCTTCAAACGCTCAATCACAAATTGTTTTGCATGATTTTTAGGTTGCGTTAAATCCGCTAATGGCGAGATAAAATGTGGATCGTTGCGGTAATGATAATCGGTATATTGGGGCTGATCGATATAAAAACCCGTCGATAAAACACCTTGGTAACCTGATTTTGCCACCGCATTTAATGAGTCATGACCACGCCATGATTGCACCAAGATTCGCTTTGGCAATTGGGGGTGAAAAATTTCATCCCACCCTGCCATTTTGCGATTATGTTTAGCAATTATTGGCTGTATTTTACTGTTAAAGTAATTTTGTAAATCGGCACCATTTTGTAATTCTTTACGCCGCTTAAGAGACTGAATCTGCTCATCTTCCAGCCAGTGCTCTGCATCGACTTCATCCCCTCCGATATGAAAATACAACTCGGGGAATAATGTCACCATCTCACCAATCAGAGTATCAATAAACTCATATACTTTTGGATTGTCAATATCGAGTAAAGGCTTGAATACCCCCCAGTGTCGTTCCATTTCATATTCTTTGGTTTTGGTCATCAACTGAGGGTAAGCCACTGCAATCGCGCTTGCATGTCCAGGCATACCAATCTCAGGCAAGACACGAATACCTAACAAGCCCGCATACTCAACGACTTCTTTGATCTCTGCTTGACTGTAAAAATCACCATCCGATGCTTTAGCGGTCAAAAGCGGATACGCTTTGCTTTCGATTCGCCAGCCCTGATCGTCAGTTAAATGCCAGTGAAATACGTTAAGTTTGGCAGCAGCCATCCCTTCTAATTGGCGCTTAATGGTACTTATTGGAAGAAAATGACGCACACTGTCGATCAGCAGTCCTCTCCATGCAAAGCGTGGCGTATCTTGAATATCTGCATGAGGAATAAATACTTCGCTCTTTGCTGGCATTATTTTTTGTTTTGAATGCACTAACTGTACTAACGTCGTCAGTGCATGTTGAGCACCAAACACGCTTTGCGCCTTTATGCTAATACCATGCTGATTAATCATTAACGCATAGCTTTCGTCTTCACCATATTGAGGGACGCTGAGCGCTTGCTCTTGCTGTTGAATATCAATAATCAGGTCAGCGTTTTGTTTTTCACCTTCTAAAACGGTGAAAGTTGAATTACTGGTGCGATTAAAATGTGACTGTAAGCGCTGCAATTGAAAACGCTTTCGCTGCTCGCTCATACCGTCAATATAAACTCTGAGAAACGAGTCAAGTTTGAGTGTAGTTGCTTTTATATTAACTAGCTTTGGCATTGGCATTAACGCAGCATTATCTTGACTGTCGGTATTTAACTTTATTGACGCTTGAACTGAAGGTAAAAAACAATTGAGAAACAATATGCTAAGAAAAATATAAACGGTGTACTTACTTCGCATCTACAACTCCTTAGAGAAATATTTTACAAGTTTATCTTTAGGCATGATCGCACCATGGTATTGGATCACTTGTGCTGCTAGCCTATGCGCAAACTTAGCAGCGTTTTCAAATGTCTCACCTTGTAACACTCTTGCTAAAAAACCAGCAGCAAAAGCATCGCCTGCTGCAGTAGTATCGATTATGAGTTCTGTGACTATTTTTTTAGGGGGAATTTTAAGTAAGTCATTGGGGGAAACAGCGATGACACAAGGCGCACTGCCACATCGAATAACCAACATACTTGGGGCTAAATCTTGACGAAAATGGTGCTGCATTATGCTGTTTACACATTGAGTGCCGTAGACCGCGTATTCATCTTCATCTGTTAAAAACGCGACATTTGCCAATACCATCAGTTGTTGAAACCACTTTTTTGGCGTCTCTGTTTGCCATAATGCTGCGCGATAATTATTGTTGAAAAAAATCACACCACCGCGTTGTTTGAATTGTCTCAGTGCTGAGATTAATTGTTTTCTTTGCTCTGGGCATAAAACGGCAAGCGTTATTCCTGATAGATAAATGGCATCGAACTGTTTATGTCTAAGTGCAGCTAATAAACTTTGGTCTTGCTTAAAGTATTGCCTCACAGGGCTATTGAGTCGATCAAACTCGAAGTGGCGTTCGCTATTTTCATCTAATTTAACCCAGTATTGCCCCAATTTTTTATCTTGAACTGTGATTAAGTAAGGGCTTTCTAACCTCTCTTGCTGAAGGAGCAAGGCTAAATTCGAGCTCGCTTCATCATCACCGATTGCGCTGGCATACTGAAGAGCTAGGCATGTTTTATCTTTATTAAACTGAGACAAATACCAAGCCGTGTTAAATGTATCACCCGCAAAACTCATATCACCGTCAGCGCGGTGTTCGAGCATACACTCGCCAAAAAAAACCATACTTTTTATATTGTTAAAAACTAAGTCTTTCATTGCGATTGCTCGTCTATATTGACCTCATTCACACCCTCAATACACTCAGCAGTGTGTGTTTTGGTCAGCATACTAACAAAGGCGCCTAAACTTAGTGCGCTTAAGACAGAGGGAATTATTGGATTACCAAAAAATGCCAGCCACTGACTATTTGCTCCCACCGCAATACCCGCTAACGCCCCACCAAAAAGCGTCGCAAGTGCCCCCTGCCATGTAAAGGGCTGCCAAAACCGACCTAGTAACCCCAACACACATAAGCCGCTCATAAGAATCGAGATCATCTTAGTGATATAGCTCACTATATTATCTGACCAAAGCGCCAGTAATAACGCTATCAGTATGGTGAGCAACATAGCCACTCGGGAGCACAACAATTGTTGCTTGGCATTTTGGGGCTGTTTGCTAAAAGCGCAAAATAAATCACTCATTAACACGCTCACCCCAGCGATGGCATCTGAGCTGGCACTCGATAATGTGGCAGAAATACCAGCGAGCAAAATAAAGCCGCCAAGCATTATAGGTAAAACTTCTAAAGCGAGATATGGAAAAGCATACGCGGCATTATCTAGCTGAGCGTTTATCACAAACGCACTTATGCCAATCAAAGCAGGCAGTAATGCGAAAAATAAATATAAAATGCCAGAAATAAGAAATGAGCGTCGAATTGTTTTAACACTGTCCGCGGCATAAATGCGCTGACGAAATGATGGCGTGGCTAAAACACCAACAAGTACAGCTAAAAACATTGAAATTGCAGGTAATAGGCCAACATTGTTAAAAGAAAATATACCTTGTTCAAGCACAAGTTCGCTGCTATTTACAGCCTCGAACCCACCAACATACTGTACTGAAAAATAAGCCATCAGCATAAAGCCTATAAACAATACGATTGCCTGTAGGGCGTCGGTCCAAATAACCGCAGAATATCCCCCCAGAATAATAAATACCGAAAGGCCTGCACCGATTAATAATTTAGTCTGGAACGCAGTTAAATCAGTTAGCCATGATAAATACATACTGCCGCCGATTAGATGTGCGCCCAACCAACCAATACTTGCCGCATAAATCATAATGGCGAGGGTGTTTTTAACAACATGATGATTGCCGACATAGCTGGCTAACTCTTCACTCATGGTGGTAAATGCTTGCTGGCGTGCTGGTGCAAACAGCCAAGCCAACAGCAAAATACCTGCGGCACCACCTAAACCATACAATGCACCAGCCCAGCCGTTGCTATAGGCAAACCCCACTGCCCCCATTGATGACCCAGTTCCAACCATAGTGGCTACTGTGGTACCTAGGGTAAGGAGAAGGGGTACTTTACGTCCAGCCAATAAATAATCACTGACATTTTTTTGCTTTCGTGACACCAACCAACTGACCAAAATCATCACCAGCAAGTAAGCTAAAAAGGCCAGCAAAAAATATAATTGGCTCTCAGGCATACGTTCTCCCCTGGGGGTGTTAGCTATTCTTAATGTAACCAACCTGAGCTCTGGATAATAACTCTATATCCAGCGGCTACTTTCAGTTGAATTTACTTGCAATAGGCCTACTATTGACGCGCAAAATTCGCCTTGTTATCCATAAAAGTTTCCGGCTGCAGAATTGGAGAAATACTTATCAATTCAATATCAATACTTTAGTAAATCTCTTAACCAAAGCTCAGGTTAACTAAGTTTTAATTGCCTTTGTAACAAGTGACATCGACTTCGACCTTACAGTCCACCACAAGATCCGCCACCATACAGATCCTCGCAGGAGGATGCGTGCCAAATACCTCAGCAAAAACTTTATTAAAAGATTGGAAGTAACGAGCATCTGTCAAAACCACCGACACATGCGTCACATGCTCAAGGCCATAACCAGCTTCGGTCATAATTTCAATGCAATTATTAATAGCCAATCGCGACTGTTCAATAATGCCGCCTTCAACCACTTCACCGTCCTTCATCGGCGTCTGTCCAGAAACTTTTAACCAACCACCGGCCTCAACGGCTCTGGAAAAAGGTAAATGCTGTCCGCCCGTGCCCGTTCCGCCTTCGGCACCGATTCTTCTTATGCTCATAACTTCCTCGCTAATAGTTTTTATGATTATGTCTTGTTAAAAAACGTCCAGCTCGCCCCTCTGGTGCATGCGCGTTACAGCTTTGCTTGACATTAAAGCTCTCTACACCATTAACCCAAACAGTTTGAATACCTGTAGCGCTTTGTTTTGGCTCGCTATAATTTGCATTATCAATGATTTTCTCAGGGTCGAATAAAACCAAATCAGCAAAATAACCGATTTCAATTTTGCCGCGTTTTTGTAATTTAAAATGTGAAGCCGGCAGCGCTGTCATTTTATGTAAAGCAAGCTCCAATGACAGTAATTGCTTTTCTCTGCAATAATGCCCTAGCACTCTAGGAAATGTACCCCACAGCCTTGGGTGCGGATGAGGGTCACAAGGAAGTCCATCAGAGCCCACCATACTATGCTCATAGCCTAAAAAAGACTGCACATCAGACTCTTGCATACAGTGATAAACCGCACCTGCAGGTTGCAGCCGTTTCGCCGCCTCTAATTGAGTTAGATCCCATTGCTGAGCGATGTCTTTTAAATGCTGTTTTGCAATATCTGGAAATGATTCAGACCAAGTAATAAAAATATCTGTACCTTCATTGACTTGCTTTAAGTCTAATGTACTTGAACTGGCCGCGTATGGATAACAATCGCAGCCAATATGTTGATGCTGTTTTTGTTGCTCAAAATGCGCAAGCACCTCTGCTGAACGACCCCAGTTTTCTTTTCCCGCACATTTAATATGAGAAATCACTAATGGCAATTCGGCCTGTTTTGCCGTCGCAAACGCTTCATCCATGGCATCGATGATCCCCTGAAATTCAGTTCGCAGATGCGTGGTATAAAGCCCATCAAATGGGGTTACAACTTTCGCCAGTTGGTTTACTTCATATTCGCTGGCTTGTTTTGCATTGTAATAAGCAAGCCCGGTACTTAAACCCAATGCACCTTGTGACATCGCCCGCTCTAATAACCCCTGCATTTGCTCAATTTCTGGGTCTGTGGCTGCACGTTCTAAATTGTCCATCACTTGCGCACGAAGGCTAATATGACCAATTAACATAGCTAAATTGACACAGGGTTTCGCCTTTACAAATGCGCTTTGATAGTCCTTTAACTCTGGATAAACAAACTCATTTTTCGCCCCTAGTAAATTAATAGGGTCGCGTAAACCGCTTTTGACACTGGTTGGCACTGCACTGATCCCACAATTGCCTGCAATTACAGTTGTGACACCTTGGCTTAACTTTGCGGGCACAGAGGGTTTTCTTAACACTTCAAGATCGTCATGGGTATGCACGTCAATAAAACCCGGCGACAACACCAGACCATCGGCTTTAATCACTAACTTTGCTTGCATCGTCAACTTTTTAGCAACTGCAATAATAATGTCGTTTTTCACTGCAACATCGAGCTGCTCGATGGGGTTATCTTTACCAAGAAAAACGCGCGCACCACGAATGATGAAATCTGCTGAAGTGTATTTCACAATCATTAATCTCCAAGCGGAAAACGTTTATCAGCAGGTGGCATATCACTATTTTTATCACGATGAAGATCGAGTTGAATTTTAAGACGACGTAACTTCTCTTTAGAACGTCTTTGATTACGCATCGCCACTTCACTTGAGAGAATATCCAATGCCGCCATCATCACGTAACGTGCCGCACTGGGCTTGAAAATATAATCGCTTTCTTGAGTTTTAATAGGTAAGTGAAAATCAGCAAATTGCGACAGTTCGCTCTCAGGGCAAACCGTAATGATATGTGCTCCATATTCTTTGGCAATTTTTGCGGCATCCATGACATCCGGTGATACACCACTTAATGATAAGCAAATCACCACATCGTCTTTGTTTACCGTAGACGCTGCCATGCGCATCATCATCGGATCGTTGTGCGCATTAGCAAGCACGTCAAGTCTAAAAAAACGATTTTGACACTCTTGAGCAAGCATACTGCTGCCACCACCGACACCGAAAATCAAACAATGTCTGGCATTACACACAACACTACTGGCCTGCTCTACGATGGCTTCATCGATTAACCCAGCATTGAGCTCTAAAATTTCTTGGATCGATGTGTAAACATGAGAAAGTTGCTTCTTCTCTACTATTTCTAGGTTGGTAAACCGCTCACCGATCGCTGCTGATTGTGTTAAACGAAACTTTAAGTCACGAACATTGTCACAGCCTAAACTTTTTGCAAGGCGAGTGATACTTGCATGACTAACTTCAGCCTTATCAGCGAGTTCGTTAATAGATGCACTCGCAGCGAAGTTAAGCTCGGCTAAAATCAATCTTGCCACTCTGTCTTCTGCCGGACTAAAGTGCCCTAGGCCTTCTTTTATTTTACTTATTATGTCCATTAGAATCCTTTAAAATTGTGTTGAAATCGTCTTAGTGATCACCCAATCATGTTCGACAATACCAATCTGCCGCCATTTATCGAATGTAAGGCAAGGGTGTGAAGTTGAGAAATTGAGCATGTCACCGACTTGTAAAGCTTGCTGTTCGGGATAACGCAGCATGCTGTGTTGATCCATGATTTTTACAATTTGAAATTCAGCAGTGGGCGTTGAAAGCACAGCTGTTTTAGGCGAATAAATCAACTCTGTTGTTGGAAAGCCCGCATCAAAGGCCACATCACGCTTGCCCATTCCAATAATAGCTAGACCCGGCTCAGGCACTGATAACACATAAGCCCAGACACTTAAGCTGGACTGAAGGTTACCTGCAATGTCACACGCCAATTGGCTCCTTGATAGCACTGCTTGCTGAGCCTGATGATAGATACCTGTGTCATGTATTAAATAACAACCGGGGCGTAAAACAATTCTAAATTTGTGAGCAAACCCATGCTCTGAAAGTGTTTTTGCAACTATGTCATACCAGGCTGAACCTGCACCTGTAATAATAGGTATCTGGGTATCAAAGCCTCCTTCCAACGCTATGTGCTGCGCAAGCGTAATAACGTCGCTTACAAAATCAGCAACTTGTTGCTCAGGGTGCTCACCGCTGATCACCCCTTCATAGAATGCTAGACCCATTAAATTCAAACTTGAATATTGTTTACAGGTCGAGACTAAACTTGAAATATCCTTTGCTGAACGTAATCCACAACGTCCACCCTTTATACCTACTTCAAGTAAGATATTTAGGGTTAAATTGCGTTCAGCGAAGAATGCGCCAAGCGCTCGTAAGTTTTCTTCTGAATCAGCAAAGCAGTAAAACTCTAATGATGTGGATGATAGCCAATTTGCAACTTGCTCAAAGTGAAAACGACCCACTAACTGATTCGCCATAAGGATACGAGGAATACCCGCTTCAATCGCACAGCTTACCTGTGGAACAGTGGCCAAAGTTATTCCCCAAGCGCCGGATTCGAGTTGCTGTGCAAACAACTCTGTCGACATGGTAGTTTTACCATGAGGTGCAAGTAACATGTTATGTTTACGAGCAAACTCTGCCATCCATTTGGCATTTTGGTTTACTTTTTTCTGCTGAACAACGGCCACTGGCAAGCTAACTTGCTCTTGTAAAATATCCCAACCGGCGGTTTGTAGTTGCACATTGCAACCACTTCCTTTGATAAGTTCTGACACTGTTAACCTCTACCAACACGCAATAAATCATATTCACAAAAACTTAGAACACGCTTTGTAAAACAAAACTAAACTTTTAGTCATAAAAATACCAGCTCTGCTAAAAACAGAGCTGGTAGATGAATGACTTAGAAAGTCGCACGAACACTTAACGCATAACGTCTATCAGTCGTAAAGTTAAGTGCTTGTGTTCTGGTGCCAGCCTGATCCATTTGGTATTGCGTCTTGGTTTCTGTATCAAGTAAATTACTTGCCTCAAAGCCCACTTTCCAATTGTCGTTAATGGTGTAGTAAATACTTGCATCCATCATGCCTGTTGACTCAGCATACGCAGGAACGTACTCTTCTGATTCACGCAGGGTCAATAAGTACTCTGAACGCCAAGTGTAAGCGACACGCATAGAAATCTTATCGAACTCATACATACCCACGATGTTCAAGTTTGTATCTGAATAGCCCTGTAGCGGTAAACCACTAAAGACTCTAAAAGTGTTTCTATTATCGGTGATCGGGTCGCCATTTTCGTTGAAAGCCAGTGTACCTTCGGATACCTCATTAGGATCTTGTAAGCCGTCTTGATCAATGTAAGTAAAGTTAAACTGTAGACCTAAGCCGCTCCAAGCACCCGGTAACATGTCGTAAAACTGAGAGTAAGAGAATTCTGCACCTTGAATAGTGCCAGACCCGGTGTTAGCAGGCCCATACGTAGAAATGTCGTACTTTTCATCGTTAAAAGTGACGTCCATATCGAATGCACGATTTCGGATGATGTTATCAAGTTTCTTGTGGAATAAACCGAAAGTGATATAACCCGCGTCGGCAAAATACCACTCAGTTGTTAAGTCTAAGTTGACCGCTTCTTCAGGCTCAATGTTTGGATTACCTGATAATGCCGTGACTTCTATATCATCAATACCTACAACTGGGTTATTGGCCTCATCGTAATCAGCACCTGGAGTTTGTAATCTGCGTGTGTAATCAAGATTAATGATGCTGATATTACGAGCATCAACTAAACTTGGATAAAACAATGCTTTTGATGCACCAAAGCGCACAACCACATCTTCAGTAACACCAAAACTTAAATTAAGGCTTGGTAAGATGGTGCTGTAGTCAGTGCCATCAACGGTGCTTAGCTGGGACTCACCATTAGCTAGGTCATAATAACGTTTATACTCTGCTTGCTGCATCACCGTATTTAACGATGTACCTTCTTCACCGCGCTTGATCGTCGCTGGGCGAACCACTGCGCCGGTTGATTGTAGCTGATAGTTGATATATCGAAGACCCACATTACCCACAACTGGGATGTCATTTAGCTCAAAGTCAAAGTCACCTCTAACATAAAACTCGGTGCGTTTTTCGTTACTTGCACTGATATTATGCGCTGCAAATGGCCCTTCAACACGGTCTGCTTTATCCTCATAAGGTACATATGTGCCTGAACAAACGCCGTTGTTTGCAGCGCTGTTAGTCGCGTTGTGCCAACCGTCTTTACAACCCTGACGCAAAGAATTTGCATAATCTCTGACTAAATCCATTTTCGGAAATAAGAAGTTATTTACGTTACCCACCAAAACCTGACCGTTGTAATAATCTGCAAAATCAACGCGCTCAAATAACTCTGGACGATTAATTGCTGCGGCCGCATTACGGTCATCTTGATTCCAAGGGGTACCAATTGCAGACCAGCCTTCGTAAGCGGTGTCACGAACGGTTAAATCTTTATCAGACATATATGCGCCGGCACTGATACTCGTGAAGTTACCATCTAATTCATATTTAAAATCAATTTTGTAGCTATCTGCCTCGGCTGTATTATTTTCAACCTGTTCCATGCCACTGCCTAAAAATAAGTTTGGCACTGGCCCATTCCAATCTTCATTTGGTGACCAGCCTGCAGTCATGATGTTGTCGCTTAAAAACTCAACAGTTGGTCTGCTGCCACGCATGTCTAAGAAGTAAGGAGAAACCACATGTACATGGTTACCTCGTGTCTGACCTGACATGCTGTAATCTTGACGGTGTTTTTCTGAATCAATCATTTGATAGTCAAAATCAATTGTCAGCCTATCAATCGGTTTCAGTGTCAACTTGAAGGATGTGTCGTTTACTGTATTTTCGTTGTAGTTCCAACGACTGCGATAGAAAAATGGTGTTTCAGGGCTAACACCCAGCGCAATGCCTGAAGTCACAAAATTATTATTGGTTGTTAGAGGATAACCATTGGCTGCATCATCTTGCCAATTTTGTGATGACCCCATAAATCCCTTAAAGCCCTGTGCTGCCTGACCAATTTGACGTTCATTCCACTCTAATGACGCTTTTGAGCGAATATGCTCAATGGTTGCGACTATGGTTTCATCGTCATTTGCCCACTGCAAGGAAGAAGTCAAACCTTGACGTTTACGATCGTTATCTGCGGTACTCATATGGATAGCCACTGGTACATGCCAAACACTACCAGCAGGTTGACCTGGTAGTGCTGGGCCATCAACTGGTGATGATGGATCAACGCCGGTGATCCCACCCCACTGATCTAAAGTTGGTACAAATGAATCACCACGAGAATGGAAATTACCTAGACCTACGCCATCTCCACGAGTCTGATATTCAGATTGCGATGCGGCAATCAAGAAACCAAACTTGCCCGAGTTTGTGTCCCAACTATCAGAAAATAATGCTGAAAAAGACGGGGTTACTTCACCTCTATAATCACCATAATTGGCTTTGGCATTCACTGAAATTAACTGCTCGTCAGAATCGAATGGCTTGCGAGTAAGTAAGTTTACAGTGCCCGATATGCCGCCTGAAATAAGATCTGCGGTTTGGTTTTTAACAACTTCAACGGCTCCCAGTAACTCAGCAGGAAAATCTTCATAGCTCAAGCCCCCATTGGGGTTAGCACTGAATGCATCACGACCGTTCACTTCTGAACGAACTCTGTCTAAACCACGAACTAAAACACCCGTACCTTCATCGGCATAATGCTTTGGATCGTCTGAAGAAGCAAAACGCTCAATGGTTACACCAGGGACACGCTGTAATGCCTCTGTCACCGATTTATCAGGTAATGCGCCAATATCAGATGCGGTGATCACATCTTTAACGGTATCAGCAAAGCGCTTAATGTTTTGTGCGCTGTTAATACTGCCACGAATGCCACTGACTTCAATGACTTCGATTTTTTCATCTTTTTTGGCAGCGCTGTCATTTTCTGCCGACGCATTCGCGGCAACAAAAAGCGGGCTTAACCCCATTAACGCATAAGTAACGGCAAGGCTGAGCCTTGTTCGTTTATTTTGATTATTTCCTGTATCGATGACTAGTTTTGACATTTTTATAATCTCTTTTTTCATAAACCAGTGAGCAAGTAATACAACTACTCATACCAAATTAATCATTGGTATAACGTACCCCTTGAATTTAAGGCAAAGATTACATTGTATTATGTAATAATATTTGCCCGCTCAGTTATTAATGTTACTTTTTAACTTTTAATTATAAAGCAACTGTTACTTTTTAACATAGGTACGGTTAATGTAAAGTAATTTTTGTTAAAACATAATCAGTTTGATAACTTTAAAGTTTAAGTTGAATGGACAGAATTAATGGTAGGTTATTGTTATAAAATAAAAAAGCGCTGGTGTAAGCCAGCGCTTTTTTATGTTTAGAACTAAATATTACTTAACAATGTTCATTTCTTTCAGTAGATTTTGTGCATTATCTACTTTGTCCATTACCCAAAGCATATAACGTGAATCTACGTGGATAGAGCGATTCAGATTGGCGTCATAATCCCAGTCACCAATGATACTTTCGTACACACCGTCGAATAATAAGC
>CAYZOE010000114.1:0-14100 GCA_964479805.1 uncultured Pseudoalteromonas sp.
CTTTATTCCAGATCTGTCGAGATATGAAGTCTTAAACGCATTACCAGCTAAATAAGAATTAATCCCACAGCGATTCAAAAAAGCTTTCTAAAATGATAACCGCAGACATACTGTCAACGTTACTTTTATCTAAATTACGATAGCCACCTTGATCGAATAAACGCGCTTTTGCGTCAGTAGTGGTTAAACGCTCATCTTGGGTTTCAACTTGTAGCTTAAAATTATTATGGAGGCGATTGGCAAATTTTTTGGCTTGGAAGGTAACTTGCTGATTCGTACCATCCATATTTAACGGTAGTCCAACCACTAATAAATCAGGCTTCCAATCGTCGATATGTACAGCAATTTCATCCCAATTAGGGATGCCATCTCGCGCTTTGACGGCGCCAACGCCATTGGCTGTGCCTGTGATCTCTTGACCAACAGCAATACCAATGCTTTTAGTACCGAAATCAAACCCAATTACTGTTCGTTGGCCAATAGGTGTTTTTTCTTTTTTATCTGTCATTAACTTTATTCTTTATTAAGCATGGCCTGCAATAGTTGCAAGTTTAGAGATATCGAAACCTAGCATTTCAACAGCTTTTTTCCAGCGCAGCTCTACGGGGGTGTTAAAAATGATTGCTGGGTCAGCCTTAATTACTAACCAACTGTTTTCTGAAAGCTCACGTTCTAGTTGTCCTTGCTCCCAACCCGCATAGCCGAGTGTAATAATAAACTCACTGGGGCTGTCATCATAAGTCAGGCTTGCGAGTACATCTTTTGATGTGGTGATCATGATCTCTGAGCTCAGCTCCTGGCTTGATGAGTAGCCATATTTTGGCGTATGGAGCACAAAACCTCTGTCAGTATGCACAGGACCACCTGCATATACATGGCGTTTAGATGCCTCACTCATCTTGTTATTTTCGATATCAATTTTATCGAGCAGTTCACCTACGGTGACATTGACAGGGTGGTTAATTACCAGCCCCATCGCACCTTCTTCGTTATGCTCACAAATATACGTCACACTTTGCTTGAAGTGAGGGTCTTGCAAACTCGGCATCGCGATTAAGAAATGATTTTCCAATGATGATTGCATATTGATGGCCTTAGGTCAGAAGATGGGGCGCATATTGCCCCATTTTATTTATCTATTATGGGCTAGTTTTTCTTCGATCGCCTCATAGAGTTTATCCATAATTGAAATATCAAACGCCGCTTCTATTTCTTTTACACAGGTTGGCGCTGTGACATTGATTTCGGTTAGCTTGTTACCAATGATGTCTAAGCCAACAAAAATGAGCCCTTTTTCTTTTAAGGTTGGGGCGACAGCTTGAGCGACTTTTAAGTCATCTTCGCTGATAGGACGGGCTTCACCTCGACCCCCAGCAGCCAAATTCCCTCGAGTTTCACCACCTTGAGGGATTCGCGCTAAACAATAAGGGATTACCTCACCATTCACTACAAGCACACGTTTATCGCCTTGCTTAATTTCAGGAATATACTGCTGTGCCATAGCAAATCGGCTGCCATGTTCAGTTAAAGTTTCACAGATCACGCCAATATTTGGATCATCTTGCTTTACTCTGAAGATTGATGCGCCACCCATACCATCAAGTGGTTTTAAAATGATGTCACCATGTTTAGTTAAAAAGTCGCGGATTTGCGCTTGAGAGCGAGTCACTAGCGTATCCGGTGTATGTTCACTAAACCACGCAGTAAATAGTTTCTCATTCGCATCTCGTAAACTCTGAGGCTTATTAACCACTAAAGTACCAGCACTTTCAGCTCGCTCAAGAATATAGGTAGCGTAGATGTATTCAGTATCAAATGGTGGATCTTTTCGCATTAAGACCACATCTAGGTCACTCAGTGCAATGTCTTGCTTCTCTTCTAGTGCATACCAGTTGTCTTCGTTGTCAAACACGGTTGCTTTAGATGCGGTTGCACGCGCTTGGCCTTGATATAAAAACAAGTCGTCCATTTCCATGTAGTAGAGTTCATAGCCACGTTGTTGCGCACTGAGCATCATGGCAAAGCCAGTGTCTTTTTTGATATTGAAACCACTGATTGGATCGCTGATGATACCGAGTTTAATTGCCATAATGTTTACCTAATTATTAAAATGTTTTAATCAATATGGGGATAGAAAAGCACTTTTAAAGTGCTAAATCACCGAATTGCAATTGCAATGCACTTAATACGGTTAAGGCGGCTGTTTCTGTGCGAAGTACACGCGGACCTAAGCGAACATCAACAAAGCCTTGTGCTGACGTTGCAGCCATCTCTTCATCGGTAAAGCCGCCCTCAGGACCAACAATAAAACGCACACCATGACTTGGTACGGGTAAAGTTTTAATACTGTGTTCAGCACGTGGGTGAAGCGTTAGTTTTAACTCTTCACTTTGCTGGGACAGCCATTGAGATAATTGAACTGGGGGATGGATCTTGGTTACAAAATTACGGCCAGATTGCTCAGCAGCAGCAATAGCGATTTTTTGCCACTGGAGATGTTTTTTAGCAAGGCGGTCACCAGTTAATTTTACACCACAACGAGTTGTGAACAGCGGTGTAATTTCGGTAATACCTAGCTCCACCGATTTTTGAATGGTGAAATCCATCTTATCACCGCGAGAGATCCCCTGACCAAGATGGATTTTAAGAGGTGATTCAACGTCAATTTCTTTGAATTCGAAAGGTATTGCTGTAACCGATTTTTTGCCTACTTCGATCAGTTCACACAAATACTCCCCTCCATCACCATTAAACAAAGAAACGTGATTGCCTTGTTGCATTCTTAACACTCTACCAATATGGCCTGCAGCATCATCAGAAAGCTGAACAGGGGTGTTAAGGCTTAATTCAGAGGATTGAAATATATGAGGAACGCGCATAGTGATTTGGCTTAAAAATAAAGGTGGGGCAATAGTAAGGCTAAGCGAAAGCGACGTCTAGTTATTCTCTAGTTTACATAGAGATGCTTCGATTGATTTATATGCTTCATCGAGATGCTCACTATTGCAAGACATGTGATTACCATGAAATACGTCTTGAATTTTACTGTAGTTGTAACTTTCGGGTGTGACTTCGACTAAGTATCGGATTGGGTGAAGGGCATTGAATATAGCTCTTTGCTCTTCATTAGCCAGATGAAAGTCTAAATCATGAATTATCACCCCTGCAATTTGGTGGTGTTCTTGCAGATAAGCGGCAAGCTCAGTCACACTTATTTCGTTAGCGAAATCACAATAGCAATAGTCTTTAATAAGATTGTCGAACATCATTTTTACTAGGTGCCGGGTGTTCTCACCAGCAACAATGAGGTGCTGCGGCTTGTTTGGAAATTGTTGATTTTGATAGGTCACAAAATCTCTGCTGAATTCAGCATTACTGTCTATAAGTAAAAAATTTTCAAAACAAGTCGCCATACTTTCACCTTACTTCAGTCAGTGATTGAAGCACTAAACTGAAAAGATATTAATAAGTAAATAGCCCATAGCAGTGAAAACCGCAAATTCTATACAGGCAACGCCAATGTTATCTTGATGATCAACTTCTAACCCTATATTCACTCTGGGCAGAGCAAAATGAATAAGAGAAAAGCTCATTGAGTATAATAGTACCCACATTATTCCACAGTGAAGTAATACGCTATTAATATTCTCAACTATGGTAGCTCCATGATAAGGAGCACTCTGTAACCCCGCGAAAAGTGCTAAAGAGAGCCCAACCGTTTTACCTGCATATCGTATACCAATAGAGGTATTCGCAAGGTTAAAGTTTTGTTGTAATGAAGCGCCCTGGTTCGCTTTGGCAAATCGTAATTCTCTCAATTTGCTATCAATAGCGAATACGAGCTGTAAAACAATAAAGCTCATAGTTGCAACCAATAAATCGCTGAAGCCTTGTGGATGAAGCCAATGAAAAATACCTAACACCAGTATGGTATTTCCTAGCAACATGCCTGAATCGACTAAGGCCGCACAGATATTTTGTTTCATGATGGCCTTTTCTTCGTTGAAGCGATTTAAAATCCACTTACGATGAATATATTGGCCTAGCAAAATAAAGCTGAAAGAAATTAAAACGGTGAGTATGGCTAAGGTAAAGTGACCTGTAGTTAAATGTTTATACACATCAGGAAAGATATATGCACCTGTTATTGCGATGATGCCGATTTGACAAGCGTAATTTATGCCGAAGGCAAAGTTATCTCGTTTGGCAATTTCAGATTCGAGGGCTTTCTTGGCTTTGTATTGCATGATCAGACGATGACCAATCACAATCAAACTTGCTAATGCAAAACAAACTAAAATGGCAAAAATATTGATATCGAGTAAAGACAAATATGACATATAACGTGTAATGTTATGGTTTTGATAGATTAACTATAACTACTCCCAACTCATTGAGCTACCTAGCTTTGGAGATTTTTTATGCATCAGGTCGATTTTCCGGTTTCACTTTTGCAATTAGCTGAGCAACGCTGGCATCAATTATACGGTGCACAGCCCTATGACGAGCAACTTGGATGGTTAATTGGGCTCAGTGATTTTGCATTTAGAATTTTAGAAAAACGACCTGAGTTAGGGGCTTGGTTAAAGCAGCTTAAAATTGACTGTCGTATTGTTCCAGAACCATTGACAGGCGACCTAGTCGAACTGAGTGAACAAGTATGTTTTAAACAACTGCGCTCATATCGCCAGCAGTATTGGCTTAAGGTGATGTGGTTAGATTTGGTTCATCATAACCCAATCGAAGACAGCATTGAGTATATATCTAAGCTATCAGAAGCCTTAATCGGAGCAGCTAATCAGTGGGCGTTTGCTCAAACAGCAAAGCAATGTGGCGTTCCTTTAGATGAGCAAGGAAACTCTTTGCCAATGTTGGTATTAGGTATGGGAAAACTCGGTGGCGGAGAACTTAACTTTTCATCAGACATTGATTTAATTTTTACTTACCCAAGAAACGTAGCGACGAAAGGTGGTAGGCGTAGTTTCGAATCTCAAGTCTTTTATACTAAGGTAGCACAAAAGCTGATCAGTGCGTTAAACCAAGTGACTGCAGACGGGCAGGTATTCAGAGTGGATATGCGCCTTAGACCATTCGGCGAAAGTGGACCTTTGGTGATGAGCTTTGCAGCTATGGAAGATTATTACCAAGATCAAGGCCGTGAGTGGGAGCGGTACGCGATGCTCAAAGCAAGGCCGTTAGGAGAAGAAACATGTTACTGGGATGAATTTAAGCAACTACTTAAACCTTTTGTATACCGCCGTTATATCGACTTTTCAGTGATTGAGTCGCTTAGGAAAATGAAGCATCTCATCGCTCAAGAAGTACGTAGAAAAGGGTTAGTAAACAACATTAAACTTGGTGCGGGCGGTATTCGTGAAGTTGAGTTTATAGTGCAAGCACTTCAGATGATTCGTGGAGGTCGAGATGTTGGCTTGCAAACTCCCTCTATATTGGCTGCCATTTCAGAGTTAACTAAGCTTGATATTTTACCCAGAGATGTCAGCCTCAGTTTAAAGAGTAACTATCTACTTCTTCGCAGAGTTGAACAATATCTGCAATCATTCGATGACCAACAAACGCAAACTTTACCTGATACCGAATTAGATAAATCGAGACTTGCCTATTTACTCGACCAACAAGATTATGAGGCGTCTTTGCCACAGATTAACTTGGTGATGGAGTCAGTTCGTCAAGAGTTTGCTTTAGTGGTGGGTGATGAACCCCAAGAGCAATTTAATTTTGATGACAGCTATAGTTATGCCTGGTTACAAAGAGATTGCTTACAATTAGAGGGCATTCTAGAAGCAGAAAAAGTAGCACAATGGCAAACTGTGTTGGTTGAGTTTGATAATAAGCTCAATAAACGCCATGTAGGCATAAGGGGACGAGATATACTCGATAAGTTGATGCCAGCTTTACTGCATGCTCTGGCACAGCAGAAAAGCTCAGCTGACTTATTACAGCGAGTATTGAACATTGTTGAGATGATAGCAACTCGAACTACTTATTTAGAATTATTATTCGAGAATCAAGGTGCACTCAAGCAATTGGTACTTCTATGTGGTCATAGCAAGTGGATCGCTGAGCATATCGCTAAATACCCTATACTGCTTGATGAACTAATCGACCCCGCAGCGCTTTATAAACCTTTATCCTTGAGTGAGTATCAGACTGAAATTAGACAGTACTTCTTACGCATTGAGCAAGACGATCTTGAGTTACAAATGGAGGCGCTAAGGCAATTTAAGCAGGCTCATCAATTACGTATTGCCGCTGCTGATGCAACCGGTGTGCTGAGTATCACGAAAGTCAGTGATCACCTAACCGCGCTTGCTGAAGCGATTGTATCTCAGTCAGTGAATCTAGCTTGGCAGCAAATGGTGAGCCGCTATGGTGAGCCTCAAGGATGCAATGATCTTAGTAAAGGCTTTGCAGTAATAGCCTACGGCAAAGCGGGAGGATTAGAGTTAGGTTATGACTCTGACCTTGACTTAGTGTTTGTCCATAATCAACAAGGTGATAGCAGCACGATTGGTAATAAACAGATCTCCTCACGTCAGTTTTATTTAAAACTTGCTCAGCGTTTGATGCACTTATTCAACACTCGCACAGCGTCAGGTATTTTATATGAGCTGGATACACGGCTTCGTCCTGAGGGAAATTCTGGCTTATTGGCCATTAATATTGAAAGCTTTAATCATTATCAGCAATCACAAGCTTGGACCTGGGAGCATCAAGCTTTGACTCGCGCGAGAATGATTTATGGTCAGACAGAGTTAGTAAAGCGCTTTGCAATGATCCGCAAAAACATTTTATGTACATCAAGAGATGAAGCTCAATTAAAGGATGATGTGGTCAAAATGCGTGAAAAAATGCGTGCGCACCTTTCTAAAGACAGTGAACAAGCATTTGATTTAAAGCAAGGACATGGAGGTATGACAGACATTGAATTTATCGCTCAGTTTTTGGTTTTAAATTATGCTCAGCATTGTCATGAATTGACGCATTTTTCAGATAACATCCGCATTTTAGAAAGCGCTGCACAGCAAGGCGTGATCAGTTCAGAACAACAATCGATTTTGACCGAATGTTATTGCACTCTCCGCGAGCATTATCACCTTAATAGTTTAAATCAGCACGGTCGATGTGTGCCAAGTGGGATGGTAGCCTGTCAGGTAGCGCAAGTCAGAGAGATTTGGCAGCAACTTTTTCACTAAATCAGCCTCTGGTATTAAAATTAGGGCTAAGTCTAGCCCCATTTTTATTGATGATTTACTTACTTAACCTTCTGCAGTTCGTTCTGACGAAGTGAGAAGGCTTTTGCGTAACCACTGCGGCGCGATGGTTCGGACAAAAGAAAGTGTACACCTCGAACTCGAAGTCATCATTAATTGCGCGACCAACCTGATAAAGTGCCGACACAAAGTTACTGTCGACTCTGAAGTTATGTTTGACGACATAATCTCTTTCTAGATACCAGAATAGTTCAATGCCTTCTTTGCGGGCATAGTTGGCTAATACGTCTTTTAAAGTGCCACCGGACTCGAAGCGTCGTGATGTTGACTCGCCTGTCCAACTGGGGGAGGACGGTTTCACAACTAGACCTCTTTGAGCTAACGCATCATCTAGTGGAAAAGTTGGCTTTCCTAAATTTATGACATACTGATCACGTTCAGTGTCTCTGTCGCTGACACGGTTTCTAAAACTTTCATAAAATTGTGACAAACCTTGCGCGGCAGCATTACTGGTTTTGGTTATATCCATATTTTCTGGTAACGCACCGTTTAGTACATAATAGGCTGCAGCAATCAAAATGGCGCTTAGACCGAGGTGTTTTACCCAAAACCCTGCTGAAGACGACTTTTTTCTTTTTTTCTTTTTAGCCATGCATAACACTCATTTTTTACTTGTAATACGATGGAGCATTCTCATCAGGTCGTGTTTTGAACCTGCGATGAAGCCACATATACTGTGAAGGTGCTTTATCAATTGACAGCTCCATGCGCTCATTCACACGCCTAACATCAATATTGTCATCACCACTTGGGAAATTCTCTAGTACTGGGTGAAATTCAATATGATACTTACCTTGTTTATCTCGAGATCCTGATAAGCTTAATGCCTCACAGTAACTACTCGCTGCAAATAGCAAGGTTCCTGTCGTTGTTGCTGTGTCTTTTACTGCATAAAACGAAGTAAACTCACAGCGGTTACGGCCATAATCCTGATCGGGCAAGTAGTAACACATTTTTGTGTCTTTTAAAGATTTAAGTAAACCTTTGACATCTTTTTTGCCAATTAAAGCCTCATTTGAGCGAAGTCGACCTCGTGTCATAAAATACTCCATCAAAGCATTATTATGGGGTCGATAGAAACCTACGCCAGGTTGAATTGAGCCAACAATTCTACCTAACATTTCTAAATGTAGCATGTGTGGCACAAGTAATAACACCCCTTTGCCATCAGCCTGCACGCGCTCAACATGTTCAAAGCCTTTAATAGAACCGATCACATTTTTAACTCGCCAGTTTGGCCACCACCACGCCATGCCGGTTTCTAATGTTGCTACGCCTGTATTTTCCATATTCCTTTTTACGAGTTTAGCCTGCTCAGCCTCGCTCATATCAGGAAAACAGAGCTTTATATTTACTTCGGCAATTTTGCGGCGTTTCTTAACATATTTATGGACCAATTTTCCAAGGCCTAGACCTAGCCATATTTGTATTTTTTGCGGAAACCAAGAAATTAGGTAGAGGAAAAGCACACCTAGCCAGGTTAACCAGTACTTTGGTGCTAAAAAAGCGAGTTTAAAAGATGGATTTTTGACCACAAAAGTTCTCTCGTACAAAGGATTGTCGATAGTTTAACGATAAGCTTTTCAAAATACAAAAGCCGGCGAGAGCCGGCTTTTTAAAAGAATTTTAAGTATCTGCTTAACAAGACTTAATTTTAGCCTTCAACAAGACCTTTATTGATAGCTTCAAGGTCAGCTCTTGAAAGCGTACCTGTCGCTTGCTTAAGTCTAAGTGAAGAAAGCACGTATTGATAACGCAGGTTTGCTAGGTTACGTTTTGCAGCATAAAGGTTTCTTGTACTGACTAGCACGTCTACGATAGTACGAGTACCTACTTCAAAACCCGCTTCTGTTGCTTGTAGAGCACTCTCAGCAGAAACAACGGCTTGCTCTAGTGCGCGGTAAGTCGCAACATCAGACACCACCTGGTTATAAGACGTGATCACCGAGCGCGTGATGTCACGCATACTCTTTTCTAGATCTTCACTAGCTGCAACATAATTAGCCCTTGCTCTGTCTGTCGCTGCTTGTGTTTTACCACCAGAGTAAATTGGTACGTTTAAAGTTAATCCGACTTGTGTCGTGTCGCCACGAGGTTTGCCATCAGCACCTGCTGAATTAGATAAACCATCAGAGTAAGACGCTTCAAAACCAAGTGTTGGGTAATGACCAGCCTGTGCTCTATCAATTTCATCTGATGCAATTTCTAATGATGCTTTAGTGATCTGTAAAGATAAATTACGCTCTTTTGCAATATCAATAAAGTCAGTTGATTTTTTAGTTGGCTTTACTGTTGAGAAAGTATCAGTGTTTAAAGCATCAAGTTTGCTGTGGTATTTGCCAGTAATTGTTCTCAGTGTTTCACGCGCTGTTTCAACTTCATTTGAAGCAACAATTTCATCGGCAACTGCACGGTCAAACTGAGCTTGTGCTTCGTGTACGTCAGTAATTGCTGTTAAGCCTACTTCATATCTTTGCTTTGTTTGTTCAAGTTGACGTTCGATTGCGCGTTTTTCTGCTTGTACGAATTCAAGATTGTCTAATTTACTTAAAACGTCAAAGTAACCTTGGGCAATGCGAACAATTAGGTCTTGTTGAGCTAAAGCATACTGGGTCTCGGATTGCAGTGCTTGCTTTTCTGCAATGCCTAAACTTTCCCACACACCTAAACTGAAAACGGTTTGTGAAAGAGTAAGGGTGCGAGTGAAAGAGTCTGAAGATGAACTACCAAAAACATAACCTTGCGCGTCGTTTCCTTCATAACCATCTCTATCGGTCTCACCATAGCTCATTCTTAAACCTAATGATGGTAGTAATTCACCTAATGCGCTGTCTTTAGCAAATTTTTGTGCGTCAGCTTGGGCCTTTGCTTTTAATACCGTAGGATCATTGGCAGTTGCAATGTCGTAAACTTGTAATAAATCTTCGGCTTGAGAAATCGTGCTGGTTAAAGCGCATGATAAACCAACAAGGAGTGATAATAAGCTTTTTTTCATTTGTCGCTCGATCCTTAGACAATTTTTAATTGAGAGTATGTTACCGTGTTTTTATCAATAGCAAAGGGGTAAATACGTAAAAGTTTACGTTCAAGTGTAACAGAATATATTGCAGTTGAAATACTTAGTTTTATGCGTCTAGATCCCTATTTTTAAAGGTAAATTTATGAAGTCTATACATCAATTTAATGAAAATGATGTAAAAATCACATCAATTGAGCCGGTTTTTGATGGCTTCTTTACAATTCATGCGTATAAATTTAATCATGCACTTTTCGCTGGTGGCATGAGTCAAACAGTACGTCGAGAAATACTCGAACGTGGCCATGCTGTTGCTGTTTTGCCCTATGATGCATCGACTGACTCAGTTTTGTTGATTGAACAAATTCGCATAGGTGCGTTGGCAACAAAAGAGTCTCCTTGGTTACTAGAATGTATTGCAGGTATGGCTGAAGGTTCCACAGACTATGAAAAAGTAGTTCGCAAAGAGGCCAAAGAAGAAGCTGGCCTAGAACTTCAAGCGCTTGAATTTATGACATCCTATTTGTCTAGTCCAGGTGGTACTACTGAGCGATTATACTTATATCTTGCGAAAACAGATTTATCTAATGCTGGTGGTATCTATGGTTTAGATAATGAAGACGAAGATATCAAAGTGCATGTCATGCCGTATGATGAAGCGATTGCCCGCCTAAACAGCGGAGAAATTGATAACGCTGCGACTGTGATTAGTCTACAATGGTTAGCGTTAAATAAAGCTCGTATTTTGGAACAATGGCAAGCAGAGTAAAGAGGTGCACAGTTGAGTAATGTGGTCACTAGGCAAGCGTATATTCAATCTCTCCCTAAGTATATTACCTTATGTGAGCGTAACTACTTACGCGCTTTAAAAGTATTACCTGAAGAAGTGGTTGGCGAGAAGCGAAAAATTGTATTAGCCAATGCCAGTTATGAAGTACATATTGACGACTGTGCAAAATACACCACAGATATCTCGATTAAACAAACTTCAACAATCAGCGACTATCTGCCAGAGTTAGATATTGCTGTACGCTTATATCATGATGCGAAAGTGGCTGAAGTGGTGCATCATGATTTTCATCAGCGTATAAAGCCCTCTTACGGTTATCCTAATCCAAGTATGCATCACAAAGATGAAAAATATCAGTTGAATGCTTTTTTAGGCGATTGGCTGATGGCTTGTTTAGAAAGTGGTCGAGTACCTTTAAATTGGGATGTTAACAATGGCATGGTTTGAACACGCTTATACTTTTGATACTCGTCATTTAAAACTCGCTCACTTTACTGACTGTCACTTATTTGCAAATAAAGAAGGTGAGTACTTCTCTGTTAATACCGCGAGTAATTTAGCTGCGACGTTCGAATTTCTCTCTACACAGCAATTAGATGCGGCAATATTCGGTGGCGACATTACCCAAGATCATACTCCTGAGTCATATCAGTTGTTTTCCGAACTACTTGAACACAGTGATTTAACCTGTCCGGTCTTTTGGTTGCCCGGGAATCATGATGAGTTGAGTGAATATTCGGCGATTGAAAATACCCAAATACTGCCCCACAAAAAACTTGTTGCAGATGGCGTTGAAGTTTTACTCCTGAATTCAAAAGGCGACACGCCGGCAGGTTGGTGTACGCAAAGTCACATAGATGAATTAAACACGCATTTGCATGCAACTAAACACCATATGCTCGCGCTATGCCATCACCATCCAATGCCAATCAAGGGGTATTTAGATAAACACATTTTAGAAAATGGGCCGCAGTTATTAAACGCATTGGTTGAAAGTAATAAAGTGAAAGCGTTTATTCACGGCCATGTTCACAATGATTACTCGCAGAGCTTTAGAGAGATGCCCGTTTTAGCGACGCCGGCAACCTCGATTCAGTTTTCAAAAGAAACGCCAGATTGGCAGCAGCAAAATTTAGGACCCGCAGTGCGTTTAATAGAGTTCTCGCGTTCAGCGTTTAAAACAGAGGTGGTATGGTTAAGCGCGTAATTTATATCCACGGGTTTAATAGCTCAGAGAAGTCATTTAAAGCCCAGCAGTTTGGACAGTGGGTATCAACGCATTATCCTGATATTGAGTACACCCCACCGAGATTACACTTTGATCCCAGAATTGCCATCATTCAGCTAATACAGCTTATTGACCAGGACACAGTGTTGTTGGGCAGCTCGTTAGGTGGGTATTATGCGACTTATTTGTCGCAGTTGCATAACATTAGAGCAGTTGTGATTAATCCGGCAGTTAAGCCTTTTGAATTATTAGCAGATTACTTGGGACCACAGTATAATCCCTATCAAGACATGCACTACGAACTGACTTTAGAGCATGTTGCCGCCTTACAATCATTATTTATGACTCATCTTCCTAACCCAGATAAGGTAATGTTGCTTCAGCAAATGGGAGATGAAGTTTTGCCATTTGAGCAAGCAGTTGATTATTTTAAACAAAGCGCGCAACATGTAGAGTTTGCCGGTGATCACAGTTTTATGGGTTTTGAGCGTTACTTTGACACCGTTGCCAAATTTCTTAAAATCACGTAAAACAAAACGAATAAAAAAGATAAAGAATTAAGCCATGAGCCAGCAGAATTATAATGCCGAAGCGATAGAAGTTTTAAACGGATTAGAGCCTGTAAAACGTCGCCCAGGAATGTACACAGATACCACTCGACCTAACCATTTAGGCCAAGAAGTAATAGATAACAGTGTTGATGAAGCATTAGCTGGCCACGCAACCAAGATTGACGTCATCCTTCATGAAGATAACTCACTAGAGGTTATCGATGATGGCCGAGGTATGCCAATTGATATTCACCCTGAAGAGGGGATACCTGGGGTAGAACTGATCCTGACTAAACTGCATGCTGGTGGTAAGTTCTCAAACAAAAACTATCAGTTTTCAGGTGGTCTACACGGGGTAGGTATTTCAGTCGTAAACGCCTTATCAACACGTGTTGAAATTAGCGTTCGCCGTGATGCTCAAGTCTATGAAATGGCATTTGAAAACGGCGATAAAGTACAAGACCTAGAAGTCACGGGCACGGTAGGTAAGCGCAACACGGGTACTTCAGTACACTTTTGGCCTGATGCAAGCTACTTCGATTCAGCAAACTTTTCTTTATCTAAACTTAATCACTTACTAAAAGCCAAAGCGGTGTTATGCCCAGGCTTACGCATTCGCTTTATTAATAAGCAAACAAAAGAAACGCAAGAATGGCACTATGAAGCCGGTCTTGAAGATTACCTAAAAGACGCAGCAAGTGGTTTCGAAGTATTACCAAAATCCCCTTTCACTGGCAGCTTTAGTGGCTCTACTGAAGGGGTTGATTGGGCCTTACATTGGTTGCCTGAGGGTGGTGAGCTGATCACCGAAAGCTATGTAAACCTTATCCCAACAGCACAGGGTGGTACCCATGTAAATGGTCTTCGCCAAGGCCTACTAGAGGCCATGCGAGAGTTTTGTGAATTCCGTAATTTATTGCCCCGAGGTGTTAAGTTAACTCCTGACGATATCTGGGATAAATGTAGCTACGTATTATCGGTGAAGATGCAAGACCCACAATTTGCAGGTCAAACTAAAGAAAAGCTATCTTCTCGTTCATGTGCGACCTTTGTGTCGGGCATTGTAAAAGATGCCTTTAGTTTATGGTTGAATGAGCACACAGAAACGGCTGAGTTACTGGCAGAATTGTGTATCAGCAATGCGCAAAAGCGGATGCGCGCAGCGAAAAAAGTGGTGCGTAAAAAGGTTACATCAGGTCCTGCATTACCGGGAAAACTCA